>DATCZZ010000001.1:0-2638 GCA_036525635.1 Psychromonas sp.
CGCGCAAGAGTGGTGGGTAGCAAAAGGAAAAGTGATTGCTCCGCAGGTAAATGACGTTGCCGTACTTTACGCTCAAAGTAACAAAGTAAGTGCGATATTGAATGCGAGTGATCTCTTTAGCAATGGCCAGCAAGGCAGGAAAGAAGTCTCTAAAGAGCTTGTTGAACTTTTCGAGCCCGGCACTTTATTCCGAAATTTTATTAATGCATTTAATTCCTCAATCAACAAAAAGAACTTTTTAGAAAAAAACAGTGTATTTTTAGCCTATCTGCAGGCCAAGCAGATATCGGGTCCAAGCAATGAGTCCGGCGCATCCACGGCAGAAAGTCGCCAAAACTATTCAGTTGTGCTAAATGATTGGATGAGGGAGATTAATGCCACACTCGACAGTAAAACATCTGAAGTGACTTTATCCTTTCGTTCTGCAAACAAAGACTCTTCAGCTGAGTTGCTTAATGAATACATCCTGTTTATTGGTGAAAATGTTAAACAAAATCAAGTTGAAAAATTTTTATTATTTGTTGATTCAGCAAAAAATGAATTACAGGTGTCATTGGCTATGAGCGAGGAAAGGGCTGCGCGCGAGTTAGCTACTTTATTGCAAAAAACCGAATATGCTTATCAGATCGCTTCCCATTCAGGTTTAGTGGACTACAAAGCAAACCTCAATAAAGAGGGGGAATTATTTCAAATCAACCTGGGTGAAAAAGCCTTAAAAGCTAAAATTGATGTTTTAAAATCGATCAAAGATTTAAGCGTGTTAGAGCCTTCGCTGGCAACGATGAGCATCACACTCAATGCGTTAAATAAAATAGAGTTTGCTGATGATCGCTCTTTCACCCCTTATCGTTATTTAGAAGTTGTCGAGCCACCTTTAAATCGAGCTGCTCCGAAACGTGCACTGATTGTTATTTTAGCGACCTTATTAGCGGGAATGTTGTCAATCTTTATTGCCCTGGTGCACTATTTTATGACCAAAAAAGAGCAAAGTTAACGGAGGGTTTTCTGTTTTTTAATGCCCGCTCATTTTGCGGGCTTTTTTATGTTTGCAGAAGAGATGGTTATGGGGAGATGGGAGCAAGTTGTACTTGCTCCGATAGCCGGATTATTTGCTCTCTTTTAACCAAGTAGCGACCTGCTTGGCGAAGTAGGTAAGAATGCCGTCTGCGCCGGCGCGTTTAAAACACAGCAGTGACTCTAAAACAGTTTCACGCTCTTTTAACCAGCCATTGTCTATGGCTGCTTTATGCATCGCGTATTCGCCGCTTACCTGGTAGGCAAAGGTTGGCACCTGCAGCTCGCTTTTCACCCGGCGGACGATATCTAAATAGGGCATACCCGGTTTAACCATCACCATATCCGCACCTTCCTGGATATCTAAGGCAACCTCATGGATAGCCTCGTCACTGTTGGCCGGATCCATTTGGTAGGTGGATTTATTACCCCCTTTTAAATTACCTGCACTGCCGACGGCATCACGAAACGGGCCATAGTAGTTTGATGCGTATTTAGCACTGTAAGCCATGATCTGTGTATTAATGTAGCCGGCATTTTCTAATGCCTGACGAATTGCGCCAATACGCCCATCCATCATATCCGATGGGGCGACAATATCTGCACCGGCCTGCGCATGGGAAAGGGCCTGTTTTACCAAGATCTCTGTGGTGATGTCATTTAAGACGTAGCCATTTTTATCAATAATGCCGTCTTGTCCGTGGGTCGTAAAAGGATCCAGTGCCACATCGGTGATAACACCCAAAGCCGGACAAGCTTCCTTGACCGCTCTTACCGCGCGTTGGGCTAATCCTTCGGGGTTGTAGGCTTCCTCCGCCATCTCGGTCTTGATTTGTGCAGGGGTCACCGGGAATAAAGCAATGGCAGGGATCCCTAAGGCAACTAACTGTTGTGCTTCTGTCACTAACAGATCGATTGAGAGGCGTTCGATACCCGGCATTGATGCGATGCTTTCCCGTTGGTTTTCACCTTCAATGACAAACATCGGGTAGATAAGATCGTCAACTGAAAGCTGGTTTTCAGCAACCAGACGACGGGAAAAATCATGTTTACGTATACGGCGCAAACGTCGCGCAGGGAAATGCTGAGAAATGGTCATGAATAAATCCTATTAAACGGTTAGCGCTTTGCCAATATTAAAAAAAGCTTGGCTGGTTTGTGTTGTTTTTTGTATAAACTCTTCGAGACTTTGCTGCCGGGCATGGGCGATAGTTTGCGCGATATAGGGTAGATACTTCGGTTCATTACGGCTCGATTTGGGTTTGGGACGCATTGAACGCGGTAATAAATAGGGTGAGTCTGTTTCAATCATTAAACGATTATCAGGAATCAGTTTCACTAACGCCAGGAGATGGCTACCACGGCGTTCATCGCAAATCCAGCCGGTGATGCCGATGTGCAGATCAACCTCCAGGCAGCGCTGTAAATCGGTCTCGTCGCCGGTAAAACAGTGTAAGACCGCATTTGGCAGCTGTTTGATGTAAGGCTTTAACAGCTCGATAAAGCGCTGGTTAGCATCACGCTCATGCATAAAAACGGGTAACTGTAATTCAACCGCTAACTCGAGCTGCTGGACAAATGCATACTCCTGCTCGACAGGTGTTGAATAATTGCGGTTAAAGTC
>DATCZZ010000002.1:0-3829 GCA_036525635.1 Psychromonas sp.
GCATATCTGGAAGCCACTATTGGAAGCGGCAAACTTACTCGGTGAAAGCGCCATTCCATTGATGCTGTTTTCCTTAGGAACTCAGCTTACTTACCTGAATCGCTCGGGCTTAAAAATTGGTCTGCTTAGCACGCTCAGCTCGCTACTTACCGGAGCAATAACCTTCGCAGTCATACTGTTGTTAATTCCCTTACCGCATATCGAGCTGCAAATGATGGTTCTTTTTACCATGTTACCACCTGCCGTCATGAATTATCTGTTTGCAGAAAGGTATAAACTTGATGGTTCTACGGTTGCCGCGATGGTGCTTTACGGAAACGTTTTATCATTGTTTACCATGCCGGTACTGCTCTGGTTTGCATTAACAATACTGTAAAATGTTTATACGCAAAAGGTGAAGCAGCTGCGGGATAGTAGCAAAAGGCTGTAAAAGCAGCCTATCCAAGCTGCTTGTTACTGTGATATTTGCAAATTATACGTTATAAACTTGCAATCAAGGATACGGCTTGCTTAGCAAGCTCAGTGACTTTAGCCCAATCACCACTTGCAATAGCATCATTTGGAATCATCCATGACCCGCCAACAGTGGCAACACAATTGAGTGCCATATAATCGGCAACATTGCCGGGGCTAACCCCTCCCGTTGGACAAAAACGCACCTGAGGTAAGGGCCCTGCTATGGCTTTTAGCGCCGCAGCTCCGCCGTTTGCCTCTGCAGGAAAGAACTTCAGGTGGTCATAACCTAACTCTAAGGCAGTGATGATCTCGGAGGGCGTTGCGACGCCTGGAATTAAAGGCGCGCTGCCTTTTGCGGCATGCTCCAGTAATGTTTTGCTGTACCCAGGTGAGATAACAAATTTAGCCCCGGCTGCCACAGCAGCATCATATTGCTGGGTATTTATAACAGTCCCAGCCCCGATCATGGCCTCAGGCATGGCTGCCGCGATGGCGCGAATAGCCTCTAAAGCAGCTGCTGTTCTTAAGGTCACCTCAAAAACAGTAATGCCGCCTGCCGCAAGCGCTTTTGCCATTGGCACGGCATCGGCAACATTATTGATGACCATCACAGGTACTATAGGTGAGCAGGCAAAAACCTGTTCAGGAGAAATAATCCAATTCATGTTACATCCTTATCAATTAAAAATAGTCGCGCCTGTTTCTGCGCTTGATACTGTTTTGCGAAATAATGAGAAGAGCTCTCTACCGGCTCCCACATGCTGGTGATCTAAATTGGGATGAAATTCAGCCCGTCCGCTGATATCTGTTTTAACAGAGATACTGCCGTTATTGGCATCCAAACAAATAATATCGCCATCCTCTATTTTACAGAGTGGACCACCATGTAAAGCTTCCGGCGTAATATGAATAGCAGCCGGCACTTTACCCGATGCCCCCGACAACCGGCCATCCGTGACCAAAGCAGTTTTAAAGCCAGACTTCATCACATTACCTAAAATAGGCATCAATTTATGCAACTCCGGCATGCCATTCGCTGCTGGGCCGTTATGACGCACAACAACAACAACATCACGGTTTAATTGCCCTGCCTTGTAGGCCGTTTCCACGTCGTGCTGAGATTCAAAGACCATGGCGGGTGCTTCAATAAAACGGTTTTCTTCTGCTACCGCACTTATTTTTATCACCCCGCGTCCGAGATTACCATCGAGTACTCTTAAGCCGCCCTGTTTACTGAATTCTTGCCCTGGCGCGGCAATAACACTCTCATTCAATGAATCGCTAGCGGGAATAAACTCAACCTTGCCATCAAGCAAAACTGGCTGTTTCAGATAATCCTGCATAGTGCCAAAAACAGGTTGTGCATCCATATTAAGCAGGCCACGATCAGCCAACATTTTCATCAGGGTCGGCACGCCACCGGCGGCCTGGAAGGCATTAATATCAGCCGGACCATTGGGATACATCAGTGTTAAAGAGGGGACCACTTTAGAGAGTTGGTCAAAGTCATCCCAGGTGACAATTAATCCGGCAGATCGCGCAATTGCTATCATATGAATAGTATGATTAGTGCTGCCCCCTGAAGCTAATAATGCCACTAACCCATTTACCATACTCCGTTCATCAATCACTTCAGCGATTGGCCGGTAATTACCGCAACCATGGGTGATGGTGACCATATGTTTGGCAATGGTATCTGTTAATGCATGGCGTAATTTAGAATCCGGCGGTAAAAATGCCGAACCGGGTAACATCAACCCCATTGCCTCGAACACCAGCTGGTTGGTATTTGCAGTGCCATAGAAAGTACAAGTGCCAGGGGAGTGATAGGCATTATTCTCCATGCTCTGCAGCGCATTTTTATCCACTTCACCAGCAGCATATTGCTGACGTATTTTCACTTTTTCTTCATTGGTGATGCCCGTAGCCATAGGCCCAGAGGGAACAAAGGCACAGGGAAGGTGACCAAAAGCCAGGGCCCCGATTATTTGTCCCGGGGCGATTTTGTCACAGACGCCGAGTAACAAAGTCGCATCAAATGTATTATGGCTTAAGGCGATTGCCGTTGCCTGGGCAATTAAATCCCGCGAAAAAAGTGACAAATCCATGCCCGATTGCCCCTGCGTCACACCGTCACACATGGCAGGCACACCGCCTGCAACCTGCGCACTATGACCGGCATTTTTCAGTGCCAGTTTGATTTGATCCGGGTAGCTTTGATAAGGCTGATGGGCACTTAACATGTCATTATAGGCGCTGACGATGGCCACATTTACGCGCGTAAAATCGAGAATAGTTGATTTTTGCCCCGCACTGCATGCAGCAACCGTATGGGCTAAATTACCGCATGCCAGCGTCGCTCTTTCCTTACCCAACGCCGCTTGTTTCCTGATGCGAGATAAATACTCGCTACGCAGTTTGCTGCTGCGCACAGCAATGTTTTTTGTAACTTGTTCAATAACCTTATTCATAACCTACCTTTAATGTGTTTACCTATTGAATTGCTTCGAGACAACGTGCCACTACATCTTCAAAGCTGCCATCAATATCGATTTTAATAACATTTGTTTCATCTTGCTGCGGCATTTCCAATGCATCGAACTGGCTTTTAAGCAGGGATACCGGCATAAAATGCCCCTTCCGCTCCTGCATGCGTTTTAGCACCAATTCGAAACTTCCATGCAATAATAAGAAAGTAACATGGCTATTACCTTCACAAATTAATTGACGATATTTTCGTTTTAAAGCAGAACAGACGATAATGGCGTTTTCGTTCTTTTTTTCGACACTAAAGACAGCATCACGAATTCTCTCTAACCAAGGTATACGGTCTTCATCATTTAAATGCTGACCTGAAGCCATCTTCAGAATGTTTGCCTTGGGGTGAAGGTCATCACCATCAATAAATTTTATCTTTAATGCATTTGCCAGGGCCTGGCCTACTGATGATTTACCACTGCTTGCCACCCCCATCACTATAAATACCGCACCTTTAGGTAATTTATTCATTTGTACCCCTATCAATTTTTGTTATGTTGACAAATTTAAAACGAACAATATCACGTTACGGGTAACATGTTATCCGTAACACCAAGAAATGTGAACTACGGCACAACAATAAAAAACAGTAAAAGAAGCACATCCACAATTATTTTTCATAAAAAAAGAGTGAAAAATTAAAAAAACCAGAAATGGAAAAATTTAAAACTCTTTATATTCAACAAGATATAAAATTAATTTATTAAAAAGCGTGAAGCAGACGAGAATCAATTTATGACAAATAATCTTTTCAGAAACAGATAAAAAATGCCCCTTCTACCCTACTGATTTGTGTTCTGCTTATAAATTTGTGAGCAGAAACGCAAAAAAAAAA
>DATCZZ010000003.1:0-9728 GCA_036525635.1 Psychromonas sp.
CTAAACTGGAAAAACAGGGTAAAAATTACGCGGCATTTGTTGACAGTGTCCGTGATGAATTAACCATCAATGAAATCCGTCAAATTGAGATTCGCCGCCGTATTACCATTTCGGATCAGGAAGTTGAACAAATGGTAAAACGTATCAATGCAGCAGGACAAAAAAACACCCAATTTAATTTTGTGCATATCATGCTCAAATTGGACAAGGAAAGCTCAGCAGAAGAGCAGCAACGCGTAGCACAAAAAGCACAAGATCTGATTAAGAAAATTAAACGTGGAGAGAATATTTCCCAGTTAGCGATACTTTACTCTCAGGGTCCCAAGGCATCAGAAGGAGGGGAGTGGGGATGGAGAACAATCAATGAGATGCCAACTTTGTTTGCAGATTTATTCAGTGAGCAAAATACCAATAAAGGGGATGTTATCGGCCCGTTTAAATCAGACCTTGGCCTGCATATCATCAAAATAGTGGATAAAAAAGGCGCTGAAAGCGTCATGACTGCTGAAGTTAACGCACGGCACATCCTGATCAAATCCAATATCATTCTTAGCGATGAAAAAGCAAAACAATTATTAGCAGGTTACCGCCAGGATATTATAGATGGCAGAAAAACCTTCGCCGCGCTGGCACAGGAGTTTTCCCAGGATCCCGGTTCAGCGGTTAAAGGCGGTGAATTGGGCTGGGCAGATCCCAATATGTACGTACCTGAGTTTAGAGATTTATCGCTTTCGTTGCCTATTGGAGAAATCAGCCAGCCATTTAGGACCATGCATGGCTGGCACATCCTGGAAGTTATGGATAGACGCGAATCAGATACCACAGTACAGGCGACTAAGCAGAGAGCTTACGGGATGTTATTTCAGCAACGCTTTCCGGCAGAGGTTTATGCCTGGATGAATGAAATACGTCAGGAAGCCTATATTAAAATAAATAATCCAAAGTACATTATCGAGACAAAATAATGGTTAAGCGTTTAATTATCACCGCCGGGGAACCCGGCGGTATTGGTCCAGACCTTATTCTGCAGCTTGCTAAACAAGCCTGGCCGGTAGAATTAATTATTTGTACAGACAAAAATTTACTAGCTGAACGCGCACACCTGCTTAATGAAAAAATAACACTGCTTGATTACGATCCGCTTACACCTCCAGAAGCCAGCCAGCCCGGTACATTAAAGGTTGCTCATATTGCCGTGCGGGCACCGGTTGAGGCAGGAAAATTAAACAGCCTGAATGCGCAATTTGTTTTAGATACCCTGGCCCTGGCCAGCCAGGGCTGCTTATCAGGCGAGTTTTCAGCAGTGGTCACGGCTCCCGTACATAAAGGGATTATTAATGATGCGGGTGTCACTTTTAGTGGCCACACTGAATTTTTTGCCGAGCAAGCCAGTGTTGATCTGGTCGTAATGATGCTCGCAACAACGGGGCTACGTGTAGCACTAGTGACAACACACCTGCCTTTGGCTGATGTTTCCGCTGCTATTACGGAATCCCGTTTAACTAAAATAATTCATGTACTGCACCAGGAATTACAAAAAAAATACGCCATTGAAAAACCGCGTATTTATGTTTGTGGTTTGAATCCGCATGCCGGTGAAGGCGGTCATATGGGTCGCGAAGAGATTGAAACTATCGCACCAACACTGGAAAAATTACGCACAGAAGGGATCAACCTGATCGGCCCCCTACCGGCAGATACCTTATTTCAGGAAAAATATTTAGCAGATGCAGATGCTGTTTTGGCTATGTATCACGACCAAGGTTTGCCTGTTTTAAAATATAAAGGGTTTGGAAAATCGGTAAATATCACCCTGGGCCTGCCCTTTATCCGCACCTCAGTGGATCATGGTACCGCATTAGAGTTAGCTGGCACAGGTAAAGCAGATCCAGGTAGCTTATTATGCGCAGTTAATGAAGCCATCACCATGATTCAAAGTACCAATAAATAATAAAACCACCGTAGCAATTAGGTTTTCTTGTTGGATTAACCAGCAAGAGCGCCTATTTGCTACTTTGCTACAAGAAACAAGGCAAAATTAAATGAATGATAAAACACACTTAGGCCACACTGCCCGTAAACGTTTTGGACAAAACTTTTTACACGATGATTATATCATTGACTCTATTGTCGCGGCCATCGCACCGCAATGGGAGGATAACATTGTTGAAATCGGTCCTGGGTTAGGCGCATTAACCGAGCCGGTCGCAAGCAAAGTGAAGTGTTTAAATGTCGTCGAACTCGACAGGGACTTAGCAGCCCGCTTAGCAGCGCATCCAGTATTGGGCGAGAAATTACACATTACCCAAGCTGATGCAATGCAGTTTGACTTTGGACAGCTCGCCAGTGAAGAGAAACCACTGCGCGTTTTTGGTAACTTACCCTACAACATATCAACTCCGCTGATGTTTCATTTATTTGAATATGCAGACAAAATTTCCGATATGCATTTTATGCTGCAAAAAGAAGTGGTTAATCGTCTTTGCGCAGGCCCGAACAGTAAAGCCTACGGACGTTTAACGGTCATGGCGCAATATTATTGCCGCGTGATTCCTGTACTAGAAGTGCCGCCAACAGCCTTTAAACCTGCGCCTAAGGTTGACTCTGCAGTGGTGCGTTTAGAGCCTTATGATACTCCTCCCTTTATCGCAAAAAGCTTAAAAACGCTGAACCAGGTTTGTTCAATGGCGTTTAACCAGCGCCGTAAAACCATTCGCAATGGTTTACGTGATTTATTAAGCGTTGAACAATTGCAAGAGATTGGAATTGATACAACAAAACGTGCGGAAAATATCAGCGTTGAAGAGTACGTCAACATTGCCAACTATGTGTTTGATTTAAAGGAAGATTAATAAAATATGGCGACCTATATAGTGGGTGATGTTCACGGCTGCTTCGATGAACTTCAAGCGCTGCTTGAACTGGCACAATTTGACAAAAAGAAGGATCAGCTTTGGATCACAGGAGACCTTGTCGGACGGGGGCCAAAGTCACTGGAAACATTACGTTTTGTTAAAAGTTTAGGTGACGGTGCAAAGGTGGTATTAGGTAATCACGATCTGCACCTTTTAGCCATCCATCAAGGCATCCATTTCGATCAAGAAAGTGATAAATTGAGCGAATTATTAAACGCGCCGGACTGTGATGAGTTACTGACCTGGTTACGTTTCCAGCCGCTTTTTCTGCGTCACCCGGAATTTAATTTTGTGATGGTTCATGCCGGGATATCTCCGCAGTGGAGTATCAATCAGGCGGAAAATTATGCTCAAGAAGTAGAAGCCATTCTGCATGGGAATGAGTTTAAAACGTTACTGGAAAAGATGTATGGTAACCACCCTGCCTCATGGTCTGATAATTTACAGGGTATTGAACGCTTACGTTTTATCATTAATGTATTCACCAGAATGCGGTATTGCCTGTTAGACGGCTCCTTGGAATTTTCCAACAAACTCTCCCCCGAAAAAACCGATAGCTCTGTACTTAAACCCTGGTTTGACATTAACACCCTGGATCATAGTAGCGGGATAGTCTTTGGCCATTGGGCTGCGTTATTAGGACAAGAGATTAGAGAGGGGATTTATGCGCTAGATACCGGTTGTGTATGGGGAAATAGCCTGAGTATGTTGCGTTGGCAAGATAAAAAAATATTTTCTTTAGCGTGCCAACTTCATCAAGTTCACAGTGAATAAATCAGCTCACTCGCTCCAGTGTTACAAACTGATAATTATAACTGTTTTTTTGATCTGCCTGGTGCTCCTCTCTTTGAACTTCCTGCCAATCTGCAACCATTTGATAATCAGGGAAATGTGTGTCACCTGCTGTTTTTAAATCAATAAAAGTAAGATACAAACGATCTGCTTGTGGCAAAAACTGTTCATAAATAGTCGCGCCACCGATCACCATCACTTCATCACAGCCTTCTACGAGTGCCAGTGCCTGCTCAACAGTTTGCACACAAGTGACGCCCTCTATTTGCAGATTTTCATCGCGACTTAATACGATATTTTTTCTGCCCGGTAAGGGGCGACCAATGGACTGAAAAGTCTTGCGCCCCATAATAACCGGCTTACCCAATGTAACACGTTTAAAAAACATTAAATCGGCAGGTAAATGCCATGGCATTTTGTTGCCCAAACCAATTACCCTATTTTCTGCCATCGCAACAATCATTGAAATTTTCATAACTAACCCTGTTCATCTGTTTTATAGGAAGATTATCATATAATCGCTACAAATAAATGGCAGAGAAACATTTGTTGATATGCGCTTTACTTAATCTGCGTCAGGAATTTGTTAACTGATTGAACAAATGCCTGCAAGTAATCCAATAATCACCAAAATTCAGCATATAATAAAATTGCCATCACGATTGCCCTACCACTCCTGACGAGGTATTTATGCCCGATACATTCTATTCATTCCGCCGATGCCCGTATGCTATGCGGGCTCGTTTAGCCATCGCTATCAGCCAACAGCCGGTAAACCTGCGCGAAATCATTCTTAAAGAGAAACCACAAGAGATGTTGGCAATTTCATCCAAGGGAACGGTGCCCGTATTGCAACTTGCTGATGGTACGGTCCTGGATGAAAGTTTGGATATTATGGTTTGGTGCTTACAAAAGTCAGATCCGCAAGGCTGGTTACAGGGCGATTTAATGGAGATGTTAAATTTAATTGATGAAAATGATTTTGAATTTAAACACTGGTTAGACCGATATAAATATGCCCTGCGTTTTCCAGATAATAGTGAGCAGTTTTATCGCGAGCAGGGTGAAGAATTTTTAATGAAGTTGGAAAATCGCTTAAGTCAAAATGCCTACCTCTTCGGACAACAAATCAGATTGGCTGATATGGCCATTTTCCCTTTTATTCGCCAGTTTGCCAGTGTTGATAAAGTCTGGTTTGCGCAAACTCCCTATCCTCAGTTACAAGCCTGGCTGGCAACCCTAAGCGACAGCACACTGTTTCACTCGATTATGCAAAAATATCCGCAATGGCGTGAATCCGGCAAAGAAATAATCTTCCCTGCAAGAAGATCTGTTCAAAGATAAACCATCAAAATATTTGAACATATCATTCTAATTTTATCTATTTGATTTAAAGATAAAATAGATAAACTGAAAGAGTATTATTTAACAACGCAGAACAATACTGCCGGGGATGTTCAAATATGAGAAAACCTGTACAGCAATACAATAAACTGGCTAAGCTTTTACACTGGCTTTCAGCGATTGTTATTGTCTGCTTATTCGTCCTCGGTTTATGGATGCTGGATCTGAACTACTACCATGACTGGTACTACACGGCGCCACATATACATAAATCTGTAGGGTTATGTTTATTTATACTAACGCTGTTAAGAATTCTCTGGAAAATCTCTACTGCCGCTCCGGCTATTGATGGAAAAGATTGGGAAATACAGGCGGCAAAGCTTACTCACGCACTACTCTACATTTTATTAATTGGCATACTCATTTCCGGGTACATGATTACAACGGCAGATGGCAGTGGAATAGCTGTTTTTAATTGGTTTTCAGTACCGGGCTTCGGCTCTATTGTTGAAAATCAGGAAGATATTGCAGGCACTATCCACTATTACCTTGCGTTGATACTCATTGGCCTGGCGATTGTGCATGCCTTAGCAGCTTTAAAACATCACTTTATTAACAAAGACAACACACTCAGCAAGATGATTTGAATAAATAAAAGGGTCTACTCATGAACAAAACACTAGCAGCAACGGCACTATTAACCTCTATGGTATTACCAACATTTGTGAATGCCGCAGATTATGTTGTAGATAGCCAAGGAAAACATGCTTCCGTCAATTTTAAGGTAAGCCATTTAGGTTACAGTTTTATACAGGGTCGTTTTAACGATTTTGAGGGTGAATTCAGCTATGATCCCGACAATATTGAAGCGTCCAAGGTGAAGGTGACTATTGATACCACAAGCCTGGATTCAAATCATGCCGAGCGTGATAAACATATTAAGACCAGTGACTTTATTGACGCAGGCAAATATTCAACAGCAACATTTACCAGCACTAAAGTCAGCAAAAAAGCAGATGGCGGTTTAACCATTGAAGGTGATTTAACCTTACATGGCAAAACTAAAACGATTGCCATTGACGCCAATATGATCGGCGAAGGTGATGATCCATGGGGAGGTTATCGTGCTGGATTTGAAGGAACGACGCGTTTACAACTAGCCGATTTCGGTATTCAGGTAATGGGTGCTTCAAGTTATGTTGATATGCAGCTTAACGTAGAAGGTATTCGCAAATAACCTGATAGGTCTTCCGTAGCCAGTCAGGCAACAATCTTATTACAGTTACATCCCGCTGAATAAGCGCAGGAGCATTTTGCGCTTATTCAGCTTTTTCCCCAAGAACAAGAAAAAGCTGAATAAGCGCATTGCACTACTTCTCAGTAAGAAAAACAACCTGCTTATCTTCTATCTTCACTTGCACGCGACTGTTATCAGGGCATTTTCCCTGCACAATTTTCATCGCTAAAATATTTTCTATTTGCCGTTCCACTTCCCGCCTTAGCGGGCGGGCACCGTAAACAGGATCGAATCCGTCTGCAGCCAGTTTGTCAATAACCGCATTATCGACTTCCAGTTTTATTCCTCTGAATTTCATCCGTTCAACTAATTCAGAGACAAACATCTCGGCAATATGATGCACATGCTCTTTTTCTAAATAATGAAAAACGATAATGTCATCAAGCCTGTTTAAAAATTCCGGTTTAAAAAATTTCTTAACTTCATGCATTACCAAATCCTGCGTCTCTTTGTAGTTTAATGTTTTGGAGTGGATAAATCCTATCGGACGTTTATCCGGGGAGAGAGATTCGGTCCCGAGATTAGAAGTACCGATAATAACAGTATTGCGAAAAGAAACCGTGCGTCCTTTAGCATCGGTTAGTTGTCCATCTTCAAGAATTTGCAGTAGCATATTAAACACATCCGGGTGGGCTTTTTCCATCTCATCCAGCAATACCACGGTATAAGGATTGTGGCGCACACGCTCGGTCAACTGCCCGCCCTCCCCATAGCCAATGTATCCTGGTGGTGCACCAATCATTTTAGAGACTTCATGCCTCTCCATGTACTCCGACATATCCAGACGGATTATTCTTGATTCATCATCCAATAAAAAGGCAGCCAAGGCACGGGCCAGTTCGGTTTTCCCCACGCCGGTAGGACCGAGAAAAAGGAACGAACCAATCGGGCGGCGGCTGGAAGTAATACCGGCACGGTTTCTCCGGATAGCATCAGCAACCGCTCGGACAGCATCCTCCTGGCCGACGATCCGCTGGTGCAGTTTTTCCTCCATTCTGCCGAGTTTTTCCGACTCCGACTCAACCATTCTCGCTACGGGAATGCCTGTCCACCTAGCCACCACTTCGGCAATATCATCTGCAGTGACCATTACATCTTCTTTATTTCGTCCTTTTTGCCAATCACTGCGCGCATCTTTTAGCTGCTCATCAATCTTTAAGATCTCCATCTGCGTATCAGCTACCTGCTCAAAATTCTGAGCATTAAAGGCGGCGGTTTTATCACGTAATAGTGTCTGATGCTTTCGTTCAAGATCCCGCAGGTTGCGTGGAATAGCGGTAAGATGCAGGTGTTTACGCGAGCCGGCTTCATCAATTAAATCAACTGCTTTATCCGGCAGACAGCGATCCGTAATATAACGCTCAGAAAGTCGCGCCGCAGCCTCGAATGAAGAGAGTGCATAATGAACATTATGGTGTTTTTCATAACGCGGGGCGACCCCTTGCAAAATGCTAATCGTTTCCTCAATGCTCGGCTCCCTTACCAAGATGGGATGAAATCGCCGTTCAAGAGCTTTATCTGCTTCGATATATTTCTGATATTCATCCAGTGAATCTGCACCGATAACCTGCAGGGTTCCCTGCGCCAGAGCGGTTTTCAGCAAGCTGGGGGCATCAATACCGCCAGCGCCTGCCCCGGCGCCGACTACGGTATGCAGCTCGTCAATAAATAAAATGACTTTGCCCCCCGCCGCAATGACAGCATCACGTACCGATTTTAACCGCTCTTCAAATTCCCCGCGCATCGAAGCACCTGCCACCAGCTCCCCCATGTCCAAAGCGAGCAAACGCTTATTTAGCTGCGTATCTGGGACATCTGCGGCAACAATACGTTGTGCTAACCCTTCGACAATCACAGTTTTACCTACTCCAGGTTCACCTATCAATGCCGGGTTATTTTTCTTACGCCGGGAGAGTGTTTGGATTATCAATTCAATCTCGTCTTCGCGCCCAATGACAGGATCTAGCTCCCCCTTACGTGCCATCTCAGTCAGATCTTTAGTATAAGTATCCAGTACATCAGGTTTACCTTCCGCATCCTGACTCTTAAGCACGTGGCCTCTTCTAAGCTCTTTCAGTGCGCGACGCGCCTGTTCAACGCGCAAACCTTCTTTAGCAAGCAGATCAGCTGTCGGCCCGGCTTCCTTGTCAAAAAGAGCAAGAAACAACGCGCCTGTACCAATATAATCATCCCCGAGATTTTTAGCTTCACCATAGGCCAAGCGAAACACCTCGACTATCTCCTGAGATGCTAAAATTTGTTTTGCCTGTACAGTACTTGCTGGCGGATAGTTTTGTCGAATCAGGCCAATAAGACGCAATGCCGCATCATCTTCATCAGGTAATAAACTCTGCAATATTTTATGTACTTCGCTGTCCGGTTGGGAAAGTAACGCCACCAGTAAGAAATCAGGAGTAAGTATATTCTGGCGTAAGCTACCCAGCTCAGCAAAAGCAATCTCCAAGCAGGCAATTACCTTTTGAGTGCTCTTCTGCACATAATCATTCAACATGGCCCCTTTGGCTGCCGGATTATTCCAATCTGACATAATAAAATTCCTTATGCTTATTATTTTTTTAACTTGTACTTGTCACAGATAAAATTCAACTCGAGAGGCAAAATACCTACTTATAATTCTAGTCCCCTTCATTAAGCCTGCATTATTATTTTTCGAACAGGTTAATAATTGCCACTTGGCTTACATTAATCACAACAAAAAGGCGCGGGTTATCCCGGCAAAAGTAGTGGAATATAAAACAATGCAGGCTAAGATTTAATTAAGGTTGATTACGGCAGGGATGGCTTTTACGCTGTTTTTTCAAAAATTTATTCCGGAAAAATATCAATAAGGTAGTGCGCTCATGGAGTATAAAGATTATTACAAAATAATGGGCCTGAAGCGCGATGCATCGCTAGAGGATATCAAGCGTTCATACCGCAAGTTAGCACGCAAGTATCACCCTGATGTCAGCAACGAGAAGGATGCTGAAGCCAAGTTTAAAGAGGTCGCCGAAGCCTATGAAGTGCTAAAAGATCCAAAAAAAAGAGCCACCTATGACCGGCTGGATCCCAACCAGGCATCCTGGCAGAAATTTCAAAGACAGCCTGGCAGGGATTCGACTTTTGAGTTCAGCAGCGCTGGATTTAATGGCTTTGATGGCAGCACCTTCAGCGATTTTTTCGAAGAATTGTTTGGCCGGAGAAGTGCGCAGGGACATTCCCCTTATAATGCTCAGTTCAATGCCCGCGGATCGGATCATCATGCTAAAGTCACAGTAGATCTGCAGGATGCCTTTTTTGGTGCTACCCGTAGCATTAACTTACAAACCCAGGAAATGGACAGCCATGGACAAATACAGGTGGTCGACCGCACCCTTAAT
>DATCZZ010000004.1:0-2648 GCA_036525635.1 Psychromonas sp.
TATAATAATAGTTATTATTACCCGCTATTTTTTGTTAATAACACAGAGAGGAAAGCACCTTGACTAAACCTTTTGTAGCCATATTAATGGGCTCTGATTCAGATCTACCTGTTATGCAAAACACAATTGACATCTTAAAATCGTTTGCTATCGATTTTGAAGTCAAAGTAACTTCAGCGCACCGTACACCTGCTGCAACACATGCATACGTTACAGATGCAGAAACGCGTGGTTGTAAAGTGTTTATCTGTGCCGCAGGCCTTGCCGCTCACCTGGCTGGCGCAGTTGCAGGAATAACAACACGACCAATTATTGGCGTGCCAATCGACTGCGGTCCTTTAAATGGCCAGGATGCATTGCTGTCAACAGTAATGATGCCGGCAGGTGTGCCCGTTGCGACAGTCGCAATTGGTAGTGCCGGTGCAAAAAATGCAGCCTACCTTGCGGCACAGATTCTTGCCGTTGCAGATGACGCATTAGCAGCACGCGTGAAAGAAAACCGCGCGGAAAACGCTAAAGCAGTGATCGAAAAAGATGCAGCTCTGCAGCTTAAATTAAAAAACCTATAACGGATCTCTTACTTTTGTTAAAGCAAAGTGATTTAAATAACACCCTGAAAGCACTTAATGCTCAGGGTGTTATTGCTTACCCTACGGAATCTGTGTTTGGTTTAGGATGCGATCCAGACTGCGAAGCTGCAATTCAAAAAATTCTAACCCTAAAAAAGCGTCCTGCCGATAAAGGGTTAATTTTAATAGCTGCCAGCATTGAGCAATTAGAAAAATACGCTGATTTTTCTTTATTAAATGATGCGCAACTTGCCGCAATAAAAAAAACATGGCCGGGACCCTATACTTGGATTGTGCCTGCTAAAAAAAACCTTTCTAAACTAATAAGCGGTGATTTTGACAGTGTTGCAGTAAGAGTGACTGCTCACCCAGTAGTTCGGCAAATATGTCTCGCCTTTAATAAACCCATCATTTCCACAAGTGCAAATTTATCCGGCTTAGATGCCGCTTTAAATAGCCAGCAGGTAAATGAGATGTTTAGAGATAACCCATTGTTAAGCATGGTGATCGACGCTCCTGTTTCAGGTCTTTCCTCTCCATCACAAATTTATGATGCATCTAGCGGTAAACGGCTAAGATAAATATCGTTTTTATCGCCTCTAAATTTCCACTCGTTATTTTAAAATGCTAGATTATCAGTCAATAGCAAATCACCTTATATTTTGGAGTTCTCATGGATCACTATGCCGTATTTGGCAATCCAATTAAACACAGTAAATCCCCCTTTATCCATACTTTATTTGCAAAACAAACATTACAGCAAATGGTTTACAGTGCAATTGAGCCGGCGATAGATGATTTTGAAGTTGCTTTAAAACATTTTTTTTCGACGCAAGGAAAAGGCTGTAATATTACAGTTCCCTTCAAGGAGCAAGCATACCAATTTGCCCAAAAGTTAACAGAACGAGCCGAATTGGCCGGTGCGGTGAATACCCTGAAATTAACCGATGATGGTATTATTATCGGTGATAATACCGATGGTGCCGGATTGGTATTAGATCTGAAAAATAATCATATTAACCTTAAAGGTGCACGTATTTTATTGATCGGTGCAGGAGGGGCAGCGCGAGGTGTCTGCGCACCATTATTGGCCGAGCAACCTGAACAATTAATCATTGCTAATCGCACGTTTTCGAAAGCACAAACTCTTACGGCAATATTTTCAAAATTAGGCAATGTCTCTGCTTCTGAATTTTCACAATTATCGGGTGAATTTGATTTGATAATCAATTCAACATCGGCGAGCTTACATGGCGAGGTTCCACCAATTAGCCCAAGCTTGATTCGACCAGAAACAGCTGTATATGACATGATGTATAGTGCGCAGGCAACACCATTTAACGCCTGGGCAAAAAAACAGGGTGCAAGAGTTACCATTGACGGGCTTGGAATGCTAGTCGGACAAGCAGCAGAAAGTTTTGCTATCTGGCGAGGAGTAAAACCTGGCGCTAAACAAGTGCTGAATGAGTTACGTCATAATTTGGCTAATTAAGATTAAATTTTGGTGAGCCGAAGTTGTTCTGCTACCATATTTTCAAAAATAAAAAGGGAAAAATTATGCAATCGCATCGGGTTAATGAACTATTAGAGTTATTAAAACCTTACTGGTTAAAAAATAAAGAATTAAGTTTAATGGAAACCTTAGCGTTACTTTCCAAAGAGTCTGGTTTTGATAAACCACTGGAAGAATTAACTGATGAAGTAATAATATACCACCTAAAAATGGATCAAACTGAAGAGGGCGAGATGATACCAGGTATCGCCAAAGACTGTGAAGAAGACTTTCAAACGGCTTTATTAAAAGCTCGAGGGTTAATTTAAACAAAAAAGAACAAACCAATCCCCTTTATCACCTACCCTTATTTCAAGAGTGCAATCGATGCACCATAAACAACTTTAAGCCAGTCAATCAATCATCGCAGTCCGCCTTAAACGAAAAAATCCCTGCTGACCGAGTCAACAGGGATTATCCGTTTATTAGGCGCTTGGCGATGCCCTACTCTCACATGGGGAGACCCCACACTACCATCGGCGCAATTGCGTTTCACTGCTGAGTTCGGAATGGGATCAGGTGGGACC
>DATCZZ010000005.1:0-2806 GCA_036525635.1 Psychromonas sp.
ATAACTCAGCCCCTTCGTATAATTCTAAAGGCCGCGCATAAACCGTTGACGGGACAGACCACTTATTCCCCGTAAAGGTAGAGCGGATGGTGGAATCCAGATAAATGATAAAGATCAGTGCAACGGCCGAGGCGACAAAGAACAGCTTCCACCATAATGAGAATTTGGATTTTTTATTGTTATTATTTTTAGTGGCCACATCTACCTCTTTTTTAGGTCACAGCAATCTCGTATTGCTGAAAAAAATTTTACAAACATAAACTGCATTGATGCCTGCTTATAACAGGAAATAGCAATGATTATAGGTATGAAGTTAAGTAAGATCATTATATAGTTTGATTCAAATCCAGCGCTATAGTTTAAACATTACTTAAAAATTTTAACCGCGGAATTAACAAACACAGCTAAGTTGACGTTATTGCAAAAATTTCAGATCTTATTCATCCGCTGATGATTATAACAGCTATCCCAAGCTACTTCTGATATATCAACCTTATCATGAAAATATGACCGCTTTGCGCTCATAGCCTAGATCCCCGCCGTGAATAACGGGGTTTGCCGGCAAGGTAGATAAAAATATGACAGAAATTCTGTTTACCACAGAGATTTTTGCTAAAATATCTCTTTTACCTAATCCACGGAATATATGCTTTCAGATCCTCTAAAAACACAGATCCGTGCAGGTTATGATCTTATTACCCAAGCCCTGCCTAATTTTACTAAGCGTAAAGCACAAAATTACCTGATTGCCGAGATTGCAAAGGTACTCGCAGGTGAATATGATAAATCACGGCGTATACTTGTCGCCGAGGCGGGTACCGGGATTGGTAAATCATTAGCTTATATATTAGCGGCCCTACCCGTTGCGAAACATGCCAATAAAAAACTTATTATTTCCACTGCGACGATCACCTTGCAAGAACAATTAATGCATAAGGATCTGCCCTTTTTTTTACGTCATAGCGACTTTAAATTCACCTTTACCTTAGCGAAAGGACGGCAACGTTATTGTTGTGAGCATAAACTTTTCAACACCCAACAGCCCCCTGAACAGCAGACTTTATTTGCAGAAAAACCGCATGCCGGAGACAATGAGTTATTAGCACGTTTGCATAAAGCCTACCTGGCTGGTAAATGGTTTGGTGACCGAGACAGCTGGCCTACGCCTATTCCGGACCGCATCTGGCAGCACATTGTTTCTGATAAATTCAGCTGTAAACGGGCGCTGGCAAATCATCGCCAGTGCCCTTTTCACCGAGCTCGCGATGATATTAACAAGGCTGACATTATTGTTGTAAACCACGCCCTGTTATTGGCGGATCTGGAGTTGGGCGGCGGCATTATTTTACCTGAACCAGAAAATTGTTTTTATGTCCTGGATGAGGCTCACCACCTGCCGAAAATATCCCGAGACTTTTCCAGTGCGCGTAGCAGTGTTAAAGGCAGTCAGGAGTGGCTGAAAAAAATAAATCAGTTAAGACAACATATCAACAAGCTGATTAAACGTCACACGACCATCACGCCTGGTATTAATATGCTTGAAAGCGCACAGGATTTAATAAAAAATCTAAAAATTGTAGAGTTGTTTTTTAATGATAATCCTAGCTATTTCAATGAATCAGAACAGTACCGATTTGAGTTGGGAGAATTACCCGAAGCCTTAATCATTCCTGTCTGTAATTTGAAAGAGGAAAGTAAAAAATGTTTATCTGCTTTAAATAAACTTTCCAGTATTATCAGTGAAGAGATCAAAGACGGCAATGTCAAAATAAAAGATGCCGAACAGTTGATGATTGAACTGGGATTTTTCCTGCAGCGTATTGAAAATATGTATGCGTTGTGGGTCATGCTAAGCAAAGAGAGATCCACCAAGCAGGCACCCATTGCAGCTTGGGCAGAAAGAGAAAAATCAGATATCTACTTGAATGCCTCTCCGATAGAGGTGGGAGGGATTTTAGAATACATGTTTTGGTCACAAGCGGCTGGTGTTGTTTTATGCTCGGCCACGCTGACATCACTTAATAATTTTGAATACTATAAACGCCAAAGTGGTTTAAAAACAAACGATGGCACGCAATACTTGCGCTTAAAATCCCCCTTCAATTACCCTGCCGTGCCCTTAGTTATTGCGGATATGGAAAATGATCCGACGCAAACCGGTTTTGATAATGAGCTGATTGAGAAAATTGAATATTATTTGCGCGAAAAAGAGGGAAATCTGGTTTTATTTGCATCTTATTGGCAAATGAATTTAGTTGCAGATAAACTCCATAAAAAATATGGACAAGCCTTATTAGTACAAGGTGTATTGTCTCGCAGTAAACTTATCGAAACACATAAGCAGCGTTGTGATAAAGGCCAAACAAGTATCATATTGGGAACTGGCGGGTTATCTGAAGGCCTGGATTTACCCGGGCATTATTTAACAAACCTAATTATTACCAAATTACCTTTTGCTGTACCTAACTCTCCCGTTGAAGAAGCGCATTCAGAATGGATAAAAGCCCAAGGTGGTAATCCTTTTTTGCAGCTTTCAATTCCTGAAGCAAGTAAAAAACTGATCCAGTCATGCGGCAGATTAATTAGAAAAGAAGATGATAAAGGGCAAATTATTATATTAGATAAGCGAGTAAGAACGAAACGTTACGGTAAAGGATTGCTCGATGCACTTCCCCCATTTGCTATTGAATTTGAGAACAAACATTAATGACTGAAATCTTCTTCGATCCCAGCACCTGGGCTTTACTTATCTTTGTCGGGTTAATCGCTGGTTTTAGATCGGAAGAGCGTCGTGTAGGGAAAGAGT
>DATCZZ010000006.1:0-3790 GCA_036525635.1 Psychromonas sp.
ATCGCTGCAAGAGGCGTGCTGCTTAGCCATCCCTAGCAGAATTACCGCAAGATGCAGATTCAGACCCTCGCCCGATGCTGGAATAAGGCGCAACATGATGAGTATAGTTATTTCCTTTTCAAGTGCTGCAGCGCAATGCCAGCTTTCGGGCGAAACTCAGGAAGATTATCGTTTATTGCCTTGCTGCTTCTTGAAGTGGTTTTACCTCTCACCAAAAAGCAAGACGCCTTAAGCCGAACCCTTCTGGGGCTTATTATATTGGTGCTTGCCCGTGCGTTATCACCCGTTTACCACCTCTTATTTGTATCCATTTTTGCTTGGCAACACTTGCTTAATTAAGCAATTATTTTGCTATTACGGGGTTTGTTGAAAAGGGAAAGTGGCTGGGGCAGCTGCTGGTTGTGGTTATACCATTATTTCTTCATCTGATACCAGTGGCATAAATATCTTCTCAATCTGGCCTGTTAAACGTCATGCTATTACTTAAGCCAATGCCTTACCCTCACTCATTTTTTTGTCCATTTAATTAAGCGGAATGCTATCAGTCCTGCATTTATGACCATTAAAGATGCATATCTATAGATCTTTAATGGTCACTTATCTGTTTTTCTGGGCACAACAATTGTGATTAGTTTATTGTTTAACTCTCGGATGAACTGCCACTCATTTTCGCCAGTCTATGTATGCCAAGTTTACAGCTGGCAATAATATCAAGTTGATTATCTTTAGCTGTTGTATCCACACCATACAGACCGAGGAGGCTATGGAATAAATTATCATGTGATAAGTCTGTGTTGCTGGCTTTATCAATAACACATTGTTTATTAATCCCTTTAGCGTTCGCATAATCATTTTCAAACCACATTAACCAGGGAACTTGTGTTTGTTGCTCCGGTGCTATAACGTAGGGCGTGCCATGCAGATATAAACCGTTTTCACCAAGTGATTCACCATGGTCTGAGATGTACATTAAGGCCACATTATATTGATCTGAATACTGTGTTAATTTTTTAATTGCCTGGGCGATAACATAATCTGTATAAACAAGGGTATTATCATAAACATTGATGATCTCCTGATCACTGCAGTTTTCAATATCACTACGATTACAAGCAGGGGTGAATAGGGCTTTATTTTCTGGATAACGCTGCCAGTAAGTCGGGCCATGGCTGCCGATAATATGCAATGCAATCAGTTGGTCACCTTGATTCTGCTGAATTTTTTCATCTATTCCCTTCAGTAATACCTCATCATAGCAAGTTGTGCCATTACATAAATCCGGATTATCTTGTGGGTTGATTTGTATTGTTGAAATATTTTTAGCTGTCCCTTTATCTCCTCCGTCATTTTCAATCCAGAGCAGATTTACGCCTGCATGAGAAAGAATATCCAGAACATTATCTTGGTTATTTGCACGGTTTTTATCGTAATTAGAGCGGTTCATATTTGAAAACATACAAGGTACGGAGTGTGCGGTAGCTGTTCCGCAGGTTGAAACATGGCTAAAAGAGATAAGACCCATATCTTGTGTGTAGGGATTGGTATTGCGGCTATAACCATTGTAAGAGATATTTTGTGCGCGTGCTGTTTCTCCCAGCACGAGAATCATCAAAGTCGGTTTGTCATTTTTTGCACTTTCAAGGTTCGCATCTTCGCCAAGGAGTTTATACTGTAGTTTCTCGGTAAAATAATGTTTACGTAGATACTTATATGCATTGTATGCATGCGCCGGATTTATCATCTTGTTTAGATAGCTGTTATTCCGTCCGATGGAGGAATAATCTTTATAATAAAAGGCCGCTATTAGTAGAATCCCGATAATGGCAACACTGATCAATATAATCCGGTTAAGGAGCTCCTTGGTAACGCTTTTTGCATATATTATTTTTGTTTTAAAAATAAAAATGGCCGGCAATATCCCCAGCAAAACAAAGTATAAAATCGACGGCGCGTTTACGTACGAGAAAGCTTCCCCTGAATTTGTTTCAAAAATATTTTCTATCATAGCGTAATCAAACATTACGTTATATTTGAGACTGGCATAAAAAGTTAATGCGGAAGTTAAAATGAGTGGGATCTGGATTGCTTTAAATAAGTAGGGCAGAGCCAATAATGAAAATACAATGATAAATGCAAAAGTCAAAATGATAGGTGAAAGATAATGAAAGACACTCTGATTCTCAGATAATATATATATCTTTTCAACGATTGGGTAATTCAAAACAAAAGCGTAATACAGTGAAAGCAGGATGATTAAAAACGCCATGTTGACGGGAATATTGGCGTTTTTAATAGTGCTTAACGAAATTGATTTCAAAATAATCATCCATAGGGTTTTATAATTTTCCGCATTATATTCCCCTAATCTTAAGATTTACTTAATATTTATCTAACAGACTGTGGTTGCTTGCTGAGCTGTAGAAAAATGGGAGAGCTGACAGCCAATTGTTTGTTCTCCTGTTTCAGGATAACCACCAGATTGTGTGAACATATTTTAATTAGCCGATTAATGCCGGTTATTTCAGTCATTGCTTACAGACAGGTAAATCACCTCTCTTTATAATGCGTTGCTAAGAAAATATACCTGTTTTAAGGATTACAGAATGATTAACCACAATCTCCCGCTGACCGATCTACATCGTCATCTGGACGGCAATATCCGCATTGCAACTATTTTAGAATTAGGTCAAAAATTTGCTTTGCCGCTGCCTGCTTATGATCTTGAAGGGTTGCGCCCCTACACACAGATTGTCGAAACTGAGCCAAGTTTGCTGGCTTTTTTATCCAAACTGGATTGGGGCGTGGCTGTACTCGGCGATCTTGATGCCTGCCGCAGGGTAGCCTATGAAAATGTGCAAGATCTGCTGTATGCAAAAATTGATTATGCAGAGCTGCGCTTTTCTCCCTATTACATGGCATTGAAACACAGTTTACCGATAGAGGGAGTGGTGGAGGCTGTTGTGGATGGTGTGCAATGCGGTTGCCGTGATTTTGCTGTTAAAGCCAATCTAATCGGCATTATGAGCCGTACCTTTGGCCCGCAGAAATGTCAGCTGGAGCTTGATGCTTTATTAACACAAAAAGATAAGTTAGTTGCAATTGACCTGGCGGGTGATGAACTGGGGCAACCCGGAGAGAATTTTGTCAGCCATTTTAAAACAGTTCGGGATGCCGGTTTACGGGTCACTGTGCATGCCGGGGAGGCCGCTGGTGCGCAGAGCATTTGGCAGGCTATTCATGAACTTGGCGCAACGCGTATTGGCCATGGTGTCAAAGCGATTGAAGATGCAAAGCTGATGGATTACCTGGTTCAGCATCAGATAGGCATTGAATCTTGCTTGACTTCAAATATACAAACAAGCACTGTGACTTCCTTGGCGGTGCATCCTATCAAGACCTTTTTAGAGCATGGCGTGATAGCCTGTTTAAATAGCGATGATCCTGCTGTCGAGGGGATTGAGTTGCCCTACGAATACGAAGTGGCGGCAGTAAAAGCCGGTTTAGAGCAGGCGCAAATTCGTCAAGCGCAAATTAATGGGGTGGATCTGGCTTTTCTCTCTGCTTCAGAGAAATTAGCGCTACGTAACAGGGCGTTAAGTCGTTAAGGCGTGTTGACCTTTCGATATTGTTTTTGTTGTGGACTGTGCCTGTGAAGCGGGCAGTGAAGAGTAGCACACTGATTTAGAGAATAAACCCAAGGGGACTGGACTGTAAATCAGGTTTAAGAGTGTGGAAGCATTGCCTTTTTAAAAATATAATGAGCGGCAAGGTTATCTGAATGTTGCCATAA
>DATCZZ010000007.1:0-3335 GCA_036525635.1 Psychromonas sp.
TTATCACCCACCACCCCCAGCGCAAAACAGACATAAACTGTTTTTGCCAGAGCAGAAATGGTAAGACAACAATAACCGGCAATGCCAGTGCTAAAAAACCTTTAGTAAGAAAAGCTAAGCCGCAAAATAAACCTGCTAACCCGTAATCTTTATACCGTGCAGCGCTGTTATCAGCTGCGCTGGCAAAAAAGAACGCGGTGAATGCCGCTGTTAACCACAGAGAAAAGATGCTGTCTAGCACGCTATAAGTCCCTATGCCGGCCACCATAAAGAGGCTAATAAAGATAGATACAGTTATCCAGGCGATCTGACGATTTACAAAACGATCGACCAATAACAATAAACAAAAGGCACTCCCTGCGCTGCTGAATACCGAGGCAAATCGGACTGAAAAATTGTTTTCACCAAGCAGCACTTGAGAAAGCGCGTTCATCCAGTAACCCAGTACCGGTTTTTCAAAGTAGCGAAGACCATTGAAGGTGGGAACCGTCCAATTTCTGCTGCTAACCATTTCTCGCGCAATCTCCGCATAACGAATTTCATCAGGCGACCAAAGGTCACGCAATCCTAAGGGTAAAATGTACATGGCGATAAAAATTAGCGGTGTTACAACTGCCAGGTTAATGGTTGTTTTTTGCATGGTTATTATGAGTTCTCCTTAACGATAAGTTAAATTTGAACCATTGATTTCTGCTGGCTTATCCATCCCTCCCGCCCCTTGAACGGTAAATTGACTATGCTGTCGATTGGCCATTGCGAGTCGTTTTTGCCAAGCAGTGTACTCAACGGGACAAATTCAATATTCTTTTGCTGTGCAGCAATGATTAATTGTTCAAACAATGCCGCGCAGGCAATGCCTTCTACCTCGGCATGAATAGTATAAACATTAAGTGCATCGGGACGGATCAGATCTAAAATTGCACTGTTGTAATTGTGCTTCTCTATACCCGCGTGGCCCACCAGTTCATCGTAGGTGGGCAAGGTAACGGGGATTTGCGGCGTCATTCCTTTACCCGGACGAAATATCGTCTTGCCGCGACAATCACTGTTGTAACGGAAAGAAAACTGCTCTTTGAGCGTTAACACCTCTTCGCTACAACGCCAACCTGCAACTGCGCTGCAGGTGATATTTCGGCCTAACAGTTTTTGCAGCAGCGCATAACCTTTATTCATTTCCGATTTAAGCGCTGCACTGCTCATATTATCTGTTTTAAGTTGCCATTTATGGTGATCCCAGGCGTGCAGACCAATTTCATGACCGGCTCGATCCGTTTGTTTAATGATAGCTGCAAGTTTATTACCGATAATTGGCCCCGGCCAAAACGTACCGCGCAGCAAGATATCCCAACCGTATAAACTAGCGGCATCAGAGCGCAGCATTTTTTTTAAAAATGCTGGACGGAATAAGCGCCACAGATGACGGCCCATATTATCCGGGCCAACCGTGAAAAAAAATGAAGCATGGATGCCGTACTTTGACAATAATCGCAACAATGTCGGCACGCCCAGCCGAGTGCCGCGAAAGGTATCTACGTCGATTCTCAAGCCAACGTTAATCGCGTTTTCATTTTTCATTTTCTGCTACTGCCATCTTTAAAAAGAAATCCAGCGTTTGTTCAATGGCATGATCCAGTGATAACGAAGGTTGCCAATCTAAAAATCGTTTTGCATTTTTGATACTCGGGCGACGATGTTGCACATCCTGGTAGCCGTCTCCGTAAAAAGCGTGGCTTTCCACAAGATGGTAACCGGCAAAGGGGGGGAAATGCATCCGTAAGGGATGTTGCTCAAATTTTTCAACAAGAATTTCAGCCATCTCCTTGATACTGGCTTCATTATCAGGCGCACCAATATTGATTATTTGACCATCACATAAATTATCTTTGTTTTCGATAATTCGAAATAAGGCTTCAATCGCTTCAGAAATGTCCGTGAAACAACGCCTCTGCTCTCCACCATCAATTAATTTGATTGCTGTACCTTCCACTAAGTTTAGAATCAGTTGGGTTATGGCACGGCTTGAGCCGATCCGTGCTGAATCCAGGCTATCCAAACGCGGTCCTATCCAGTTAAACGGACGGAACAGGGTGAACTGCAGCTGCTCTTTTTTACCGTATGCCCAGATGATACGGTCCAATAGTTGTTTAGAGGTGGAATATATCCAGCGCTGGCGGTTAATCGGTCCGGTAATCAGGGGAGAGTTATCTTCATCGAACTCTGCATCAGTACACATGCCATAAACTTCAGAGGTTGATGGAAAGATGATGCGCCGCTTATATTTGACACATTCGCGAATGATTTTCAGGTTTTCTTCAAAATCCAGTTCAAAAACACGCAGTGGGTGGCGGGTATATTCGATAGGTGTGGCGATGGCAACCAAGGGCAGGACAATATCACATTTTTTAATATGGTACTGGAGCCACTCTGAGTGAATGGTAATATCACCCTCAAGAAAATGAAAATCAGGATGGGAAATGTATTGGGCAATTTGATTGGAGTCCATATCCATAGCAAAGACCTGGTATTTTCCAGCATCTAACAAACGTTTTGTCAGGTGATTTCCAATAAAGCCGTTGGCGCCTAAAATTAATACTTTACGGCGTTTTTTTGCATATAATAAAGCGCTTGCCTGCGGACCAAAGTGCATATTAGCCGATAAATGCAAGTCAGCCGCTAATTGCTTTCCTCCCAGATATAAACCATTTTCAGCTTGCCCCGCATCTATAATTAATGCCCCCTGCGCGCAGGCAATAGTGAGGGGGTTAGTAAAAACAACAGTACCAGGTGCGAGGTCATAGGTTTTTGTATCAGCTTGTGCGGCCCAGAAAATAATCTTACGGTCTCCTAAAAATGAAAAAGCCCCCGGGAAAGGTTCCGTCACAGCTCGGATTAAGTTGTTAATGGTTAGCGCGTCATTTGCCCATTTAATCTCGCCATCCGCTGCGCTGCGCCGTCCAAAATAGGTCGCCTGAGACTCATCCTGCTTGGAAAGCGTGTGCCTACCGAGCACAATTGCCGGTAGGATACTAGCCATCATTTCTGAAGTGAGCTCAGTCATCCTCTGGTGTAAAGTTAACGCCGTATCGGTTGCTGATATTTCAATTTTTTGTTGCGCAACTATATCCCCCGCATCAGCCTTTTCAGTCATACAGTGCAGCGTCAACCCCGTTGCAGTTTCACCGTTTACTAATACCCAGTTGATTGGAGCTCGACCACGGTATGCAGGCAGTAATGAAGCATGCAAATTGAAGGCACCTTTAGGAGAGAGAGCGAGAATGTCGCGACTTAAGATATGACGGTAATAAAATGAAAATAGTATATCGGGCTGCAATTGG
>DATCZZ010000008.1:0-6336 GCA_036525635.1 Psychromonas sp.
TAGTGGTAATGCTATTTAGGTAAACAAGTCATTGTTCTACGTATACTGTGAGGTTGTTTGAATCTTATGATGTGCGTAGTTCACAGCGGATTATGGTGCAGTCGATTTTTGCCAAGGTGTCGGGGGGGGAAATGACGTTAATAGATAATCACTTGCTATTTATGAATTTTACTCAAAAGCCTTTGTGAATTTTAAGATCTAATCATCAGTTAGTTAAGACGGCATACTGCTCATAAGATTAATTATACTGATAGAGAGTAGAAAATATGAACCAATTGATGTCACATCAGGCAGCGTTACCCTTTAAACGCCAAAAAGTAGCAAAATGGTTAGTCGGGTTTGCTGTTGCTGCAAGTTTTTCAACAATGGCGGCCGATATTGCAACGTTAAATGAAGTCAATATCCCGGGCACCACGGCTATGGGCACAGCACCCTTGAATTTACAAGCGCAGGGTTATAGTGAACACGAATATTATGCTGAAGGCATCGCCAACCGCTATCGCGGCGCAAAAATAGGTATGCTTGATACTGCAAAAATTATCGATGGTAATTGGCCCTATCTGTCGCGTGTACTAGTACGTTCGCCGGAACCGGAGAAATTTAACGGAACATTAGTCGTGGAGTGGGCCAATGTGACCGTTGGGCAGGATGTGGATTTCGCTTTTGCCGAGTCTTATGAGTATCTGTTGCGTGAAGGCTATGCCGTCGCCGTGGTTTCGGCGCAAAAGGCGGGGATCGACCGTCTGAAAACCTGGAGCCCGGAGCGGTACGGTAAGTTAACTGTTGAAGCAGATAATACTGATCCGCTGGATGGCAGTGATATCGACCAATGTATCGATGTAATGAACTGTGTGAGCGACCCGCTATCCTGGGATGTGATGACTCAGGTGACGGAAGCGCTGAAAGCCAATGCCGGCACACCAGCGCCACTACCTGGTCTTGATGTCAAACAGGTTATCGCGCTGGGTGAATCTCAATCGTCGGTTCGCCTGACCGGTTACTACAATAATATTCAACCATTAACGCATACTTTTGATGGTTTTGTTTTCCTGGACTTGGCGTTGCAATTGCGTGCTGACCAAAAAATTCCAGCGGTGAGTGTAAACTCAGAAGTGACCAAGGAAGGTTTTGGCTTCCCTGTTCCAACGACATCAGAATACACCAGAAGATGGGATGTACCTGGAGCATCGCATGCATCGAGATACGCAGTCGATTATGTAGATAAAATGGTTGTGCGTGATAATTCGTTTCCCGGTGCGCAGGGCCCGATGAGTTTTTCTCAGTTGGTTAAGTCTGATAAATGCGAATTTGAACCTAATTTTGGCATCGTTGAAACTCGGTTTGTTCTCAATAAGGCTATTGATTCAGTAAACAATTGGATTGCAACGGGGACGCCGGCAGCGCCGACCTTAATGATAAAAGTCAGTCCGGAAGGTAAAATTATTCGTGATGAAAGTGGACGATCCGAAGGGGGAGTTCGCCTTAGCGGCTTCGAACAGCCAACAGCGATATTTGCAATGAATGGTCCAGGTCGTGGTTGCTCATTGTCAGCTCACCACCAGGACTTTACAACGAGTGAATTAAAAGCACGTTATGGCACTCACACTAATTATGTGACGAAGGTTAAGGCAACCATGGAACAATTACGCCAGGCTGGTTATCTTCTAAAATATGATGAACAAGCTGCGGTTGATGCAGCTGAACGTTCAAACGTTGCGCGTTAATTTTAAGGCTGGGTAGAAATTACAATTGAAATTAAATGGCAAGTACGGTGCAAACCGTGCTTGCCTTTTTGCCGATGAGGGGACAGTAGAATGAAAATTGGTCTGACTGAATTAACCGCCTTCAAAACTATTGCAGAGCAGGGGAGCCTGAGCGCCGCCGCAAGAGTGCTTGGTGTGTCGCCATCGGCATTAAGCCATAATTTGAAAAATATGGAGCAGACATTATACCAACTCCATTAATTAACTGGTCAGTTTCGCCCAGTCTCTTGAGCAGAGTGATATCACACGTTCAACACTTTCTCTAAAACGGTTCCAAGCACTTGAACACTTTTCAACGATATCTTCATAATCCTTAAAGGTTCGATTAGCTATTTCATTTTGTCTGAGCCATGACCAAACTTGTTCGATTGGATTTAATTCAGGTGAATAAGGAGGAATATGGATAATACTGAGGTTGGAATGTTCATCTTCAAGATACTCCTGATGCCAACTTGCCCCATCCATAATAACCACAGCATGCCTGTCGGAAGCGGTCGCTTTTGAGATAAGGGTTAAGTGCTCTTTCATCACATCCATATTACTAAAAGGAGCAATAATGGCTTCTGTATTACCGTTAGTGACGCAAACGGCACCGAATAAGTATGCATAAATATATTGTTGCTGTTGTACTACGCGAGGTCTTGTTCCCTTTTCGGCCCAAATTCGCGTTGTTGTATTCTGCTGACCAAACCGCGCTTCGTCCTGAAACCATATGTCGACTTTATCTAACGAAATATGTCCCGGGATCTTAAGGATCGTTTTTATTTGGAATTTTTTTAAAAGCTTCTTGCGCTTCAATTGACTGCTTGGGATGTTTTGAGCGTGTGGTGATCCAGCTTAAATTTAATGCGTGGAGCAGGTTATAGACATTTGATTTTTTATAGTGAACGCCAAATTCAGAGGCTATATAGGCTTGCACATCTTTTCCTTGAAGTCTTCCTCCATCAGGCTTTGCTGCCATAGCGACCACAAAATCTTTAAGTTGGTGCAATTGTATATTCGTTAGACTTCGATGACGCCCGGTGTGTTTTTTCTCGTGTAAACCAGCAATCCCCTGATCAAAATAAGCGCTGATCCATTTATTAACACTTGTACGGCTCACTTTTAAGTACTTGGCAATTTGGGTTTTATTTTGGCCATCAATAAAATGGGACACGGCAAGTAAACGGATACGTAATCTAGCTTTTTGAGTTGAAGCGATTATTTTTGATAAGTCTTGAGTCATATTTCACCATCCTTTGTAAAATACATTAGATCACAAAATTAATGGAATTGGTATAATACCATTCCGCATAAACCCTCGCTGGTACGTTGTTCTCAATTCCAATAGATATAAAAAAGGGATTCAATATAGAATCCCTATTTATTTGATAAGCCTTTATACTTTATAAAATATAACGGCTTAAATCTTCATTTTCTACCAAATCATCTAACATGTTAGCAACGTAATTTTCATCAATGATAATTGATTCCCCTTGACGTTCAGAAGCCTCATAGGAAAGATCATCGAGAATACGTTCCATTAATGTATGTAAACGACGCGCCCCTATATTTTCGGTTGTTTCGTTTACATGCCAAGCAGCTTTAGCTATTTTATCTATACCATCCTGGGTAAATTGAATTGTTACCCCTTCAGTTGCTAATAAAGCTTGGTACTGCTCAGTTAAAGAAGCTTTGGGCTCAGTTAATATTCTCGCTAGATCACCTTCTTTAAGTGCTTCTAGTTCAACTCTGATAGGCAGGCGTCCTTGCAATTCCGGAAGAAGATCTGAAGGTTTGGCTATTTGGAATGCACCAGATGCAATAAATAGCATATGATCTGTTTTTACCATGCCATGTTTAGTGCTTACAGTTGAGCCCTCAATTAAAGGCAATAAATCACGTTGTACACCCTCTCTTGATACATCTGGGCCTGAAGTATCACCACGCTTACAGATTTTATCTATTTCGTCGATAAAGATAATACCGTTGTTTTCTGCCGCAAATAGTGCTTTTTCTTTAAGATCTTCTTGGTTTATTAATTTAGCAGCTTCTGATTCGACAAGTGTTTTCAACGCGTCTTTAATTTTCATTTTGCGCTTTTTAGTTTGGCCTTTACCAGACATATTTTGGAACATTCCCTGTAATTGATTGGTCATCTCCTCCATACCCGGAGGAGCCATTATCTCAACACCCACCTGAGGCGCAGGCACATCTATTTCAATCTCTTTATCATCTAATTTACCTTCACGCAGTTTTTTACGGAAAGATTGTCGTGCCGCACCGTCTTCGGTATTTATATTTTGCCATTCATCGCCTGTTTTGGCGGGTGGGATAAGTATATCCAGGATACGATCTTCCGCTAAATCTTCTGCTTTATGGGTAACTTTTTCCATTTCCGCTTCGCGGGTAATTTTAATTGCTACATCGACCAGATCGCGAACGATAGATTCTACCTCTTTACCGACATAACCGACTTCAGTAAATTTAGTTGCTTCAACTTTAATAAAAGGTGCTTTAGCTAGTTTTGCTAAACGACGTGCTATTTCTGTTTTGCCTACCCCGGTAGGACCGATCATCAAAATGTTTTTCGGGGTTACTTCCTGGCGAATTTCTTCTTCAAGTTGCATACGGCGCCAGCGGTTGCGCAGGGCAATAGCAACGGCACGTTTTGCATTTTTTTGGCCAATGATATGGCGATCTAACTCATGAGTGATTTGTTTCGGTGTCATGTTTGACATAGTTATATACCCTATTTTGCACTGTCAGTATTGGTTTTATCTGTGAAATCAATACATTCAATTGTTTGAGTTGTGTTAGTAAAAACACAAATATTACCTGCTATTGTCAATGCCTTTTGGACAATAGTCTTGGCATCTAAATCGGTATTTTCTAATAAAGCAATTGCTGCGGATTGTGCAAAGTTACCACCGGAGCCAATTGCTATTAAATCATTTTCGGGTCTGATTACATCGCCATTGCCGGTGATAATGTAAGAATAATTTTTATCTGCGACGGCTAAAAGCGCTTCGAGTTTACGCAGCATTCTATCTGTACGCCAATCTTTAGCTAATTCGACAGCCGCACGCTCAAGATTACCCTGATGCGCTTGCAGTTTCGCTTCAAAACGTTCTAATAGCGTAAAGGCATCAGCTGTGCCGCCGGCAAAACCTGCTATTACCTGATTGTTATATAAACGATGCACTTTACGTGCATTACTTTTCATGACGGTATTACCGAGAGAAACCTGACCGTCACCACCAATAACTACTTGGTTACCGCGACGTACTGAAACAATAGTAGTCATATTTTTACCTTTAACGTGATAAATAGAATGGGCTGTAAAAACTGGGCGTTTATTAATACCTTAGATATATGGGGGATAATTGATTTTTCAAGGGAATAATACAAAATCCAATAAATAGATATTTATTGGATTTTGTATAGAAGGAAAAGTAAATGGACTGCGGTTTATATAATATTAATTAGTTAACGCCAGAACCAAATTTGGCAGCCGTTTATTTTAGCGCGTTGTAATTTATGACGGTCTTTTTCTGCGGGTCTCTTGCGTTCATATGGACCTAAAATAACACGATACCAATTACCTGTTTTTCTGACTTCGCTGTTTAAACCCTGAAATGCAATTCTGGCTTTTAATGATTCAGCATCACCCTGCTGGCGGAATGAGCCGCATTGCATTTGATAAGGTCTGGTTTCTTCTACCTCATCTGGTATATCAACGTCGACCTTTTTTGTCTTAAGTATATTTTCGTATTCCCACTTTGGTTGCGGCTTTTCTGGCAATATTTCCTCTTTTTTCTGTGCAGGTTTATTAACTATTGGTGCTGTCGCCGGCTTTTCAACCCAAAACACAAAATAGCTAATAAATCCTATTATTAACAAAGCACCTAAAACAGCCAAGTAAGGAACGCCGTTCATAGCACCTTTGTTTTTAACCGCTGCGCGTTTACGTGCAACGCGCTTTTTTGGAGATCCCGCTCTAGCTGGTTTACGTCTATTCACGGTTGCCATGGGTTACATGCGCTCCAGAGTATTAATTCCTAACAATGATAAACCCTGTTTAAGTGTTTTGGCTGTTAACGCGGCTAATTTCAGGCGGCTCTGTTTTTGCTCTTCTGTTTGCGCAGCTAAAATCGGACAGGCCTCGTAAAAGCTGGAAAATAAACCTGCTAATTCAAACAGGTAGGAGCATAAAAAGTGCGGCATGCCCTGTTTAGCAACGGATTTTACAATTTCGCTAAACTGCATCAGTTTATTTGCCAAATCTATCTCTTTCTCTTCAGTTAGGGAAACGCGAGATGTGATACTTTGCATATCAATGCCCGCTTTGTTAAATATACTGACCACACGTGTATAAGCATAAAGAAGGTAAGGTGCCGTATTACCTTCAAAACTTAACATACTGTCGAAACTGAAGGTGTAATCACTGGTGCGGTTTTTAGATAAATCGGCATATTTAACTGATGATATACCCACAATAGAGGCGATATGACGAAGCTCTTGTTCACCCATATCCGGATTTTTTTCTTTTACTAAATCGTATGCGCGATCTTCCGCTTCCGTTAACAGATCA
>DATCZZ010000009.1:0-2421 GCA_036525635.1 Psychromonas sp.
GTAAACTCTAAACGTACCAGCGGAAAACTGTTTTCCACTCTTTTGGGAAACAAACGGGCACTGTAATCGGACGGAATAGTAAGATCCAGCGTAGAGCGGATAAATTGACGCGCCAATTCCGTTTTAGGATGCGCAAAAATATCACCCACAGAGCCTTCTTCAACCAATTTTCCATCACCAATAATTGCAACTTGTGAACAGATACTTTTTACCACTGCCATTTCATGGGTGATTAACAAAATGGTTAAGTTTAACTCCTGGTTGATTTTGCGCAGCAGTTCTAAAATTGATTGTGTGGTTGCCGGATCAAGCGCGCTGGTCGCTTCATCGCACAACAAGACAATAGGATCTGAAGCCAGCGCACGCGCAATCGCCACCCGCTGCTTCTGCCCGCCGCTTAAATTAGCCGGATAACTATCGCTTTTATCATCAAGGCCAACCAGGGCCAGCAAACTATCCACCTTATCTTTAATTTTATTTTTGCTCAAACCAGCCAGCACCAGAGGCAGCGCGATATTGTCAAAAACCGTGCGTGATGATAACAGGTTAAAGTGCTGGAAAATCATGCCGATTTTACGACGGGTTAATGTTAACTCTTGATTTGAAAGCTGCATCAGGTCAATACCATCAACAATGATACTGCCACTGGAAGGGCGTTCCAATAAATTAACACAACGAATTAAGGTACTCTTACCCGCACCCGATGAGCCGATAACACCAAAGATAGCACCTTGTTCAATATTAAGGTTTATATTGCTGAGCGCATTGATTGCCCGCCCAGCCTGATAAAACACCTTATTAACCTCTTTTATTTGAATCATCAAATTTCCTGAATTTTACTGTGGGTAACGCATTTTTCTGTTTGCACGGTGCGCAAGGCAGATGACAACAAAAAGATGCACGAACAATAAGCAGTCTAGACGTCCGAGTCAACATTTACTTAACATTACCCTGTTATTCTTGTCAGCACACTATAAGCCAAACTACTTGAAGATGCAGGAATCAGCAAGTGGCTTGGTATATAGCGAAGAGAAAAAACGCCCCATTTTAAGCTGAAAATTTCTTTTCTAATCATTCTGTAAATTAGTTAACATGGAACTGGTTGTATTTTTTGACTTTTCGCAGTAAAAAATCGAGCTGGATCTGAATAATCAATCAATACGATAGTGATCGCACTACCCCGAACGTAAAATGAGCAGTTAAATTGATGGATCTTTTATACTATAAAACGGAGTTATAGCTATGAGTAAAAATAACCACCCTTCATCCCTGAGTCGTCGCGACTTTCTGAAAACCACTACCGGACTTGCCTTAGCGGGCGCAGGAACAGTATTACTATCCGGGACAGCGCAGGCAGATGAGCTTCATACCGGTTGGGATTATTTGAGTAATAAAAACGCGGATAATCTTCTCTGGCAAGAGGTAGGCAAAGAGTTTACCCTAGACAAAAACACTACCTATATGAATATAGGTTCAACCGGTTCAATGCCTCTGCAAGTACTCAATAGCTATAATGAAAACAACCGTATAGTTGCCAGCAACCCGTGGGATATGCAAAATAAATTCGGGGGGTGGCCTCATACCACTGAAATGACCGATGCCATTGCGCCGGGTTTTGGTGCAGATCCGGATGAGATTGTGCTCAGCCGCAATACCACGGATGGCATGGTCAGTATTATCAACGGATTGGATTTCCAAGAAGGTGATGTGGTCCTGTCGACACACCATGAACATATCGCTGCAATTTCACCATTAACTATTGCTGCGGAACGTTATGGTGCCGAGGTGGTTTACTTAGAGATCCCTGTGTATACCGGCAGTAATACAATCACCGAAGACGATTTTGTAGAAGTGTTTGCTGACGCAGTACAAGAATATGGGAACAGAGTCCGTTTAATCTCTTTTTCGCACATCACCTATAAAACCGGCACCGCCCTGCCGGCAAAGCGAATTTGTCAGGAAGTTGCCATTCCGAATGGCATTACAACCCTGATTGATGGCGCCCATACGATCGGTATGTTTAATATCGATCTCCATGATATCGGTTGTGATTTCTATGCGGGCTCCGGCCACAAATGGCAGTGTGGCGCCGGCTCGACAGGTATACTTTATGTGAAAAGAGCATCTCAAGACAAGTTAGCTTGGTACATCAACTCCTCTTTAGGACACGTTCCAGGCTTCTCTACGCAATGGAAACTGCAATATAAAGGAAATGATAACTTTCCGGCACTGCAGGCGTTAACAGATTCCTGCAAAATGTGGGATGCGATTGGTCGTGATGTTATTGAAGAGCGTGTTTTAGCGTTGAGCGCACTGTGCAAAGATGAATTATTAAAAGCTTTCCCGGATGCCTATTTTTATGCGCCAAATGATCCCAAATTATCAAGCGGTATAACGAGCATCAATCCTCTAGCAGATCAG
>DATCZZ010000010.1:0-3621 GCA_036525635.1 Psychromonas sp.
CTTTGCGCTTCTATAGCCAATAAAAAGAATCTCACTCAAGCCGCGCTTTATGCAACTGCTTTTGCATCTTTAGCTGTTGAACTTGAAGGTGCTGCAAATATGCCTAGCGAACAACAGGTAGCGGCTCGTATCGTTCAACAAAACATTTGTATTACCACTATTTAAACGTCCACGGACTCATAGGAAAACATCATGGTGAAAATCGAAGGTATCGTTCCGGTTATGCTTACTCCATTTACCGAGAATAATGAAATTGACTATAAAGGGTTAGAACGACTCATCGACTGGTATATAGAAAATGGTGCAGATGCGCTGTTTGCAGTTTGTCAGTCCAGCGAAATGCTATTTCTTTCACTAGAAGAACGCGTCGCGTTGTCTCAATTTGTTGTGGACTACACCAATAAACGAGTTCCGGTTATTTCATCAGGCCATATATCACCGAAAATGGAAGACCAAATTACGGAACTAAATGCAATGGCCAAAACTGGGATTGATGCATTGGTACTGGTTTCTAACAGACTCGACCCAAACAACCAGGGGACGGATGTATTTATCCAAAACCTGGACAGAATCATGGACTCACTTCCGGTGGATATGCCACTGGGACTTTACGAATGCCCAGCCCCTTACCGCCGACTGCTCAGCGATGAGGAATTACAATACTGTGCCGACAGTGGACGTTTCGTTGTTTTAAAAGATGTCAGCTGCGATCTCCCTACGGTCACAAGACGTGTTCAACTGGTGAAAGAGACCCCGCTTGCCATTATCAATGCCAACGCCGCGATTGCTTATGAAGCCATGCAAGCCGGCTCAAAAGGCTTCAGCGGTGTATTTACTAACTTCCACCCGGATCTCTACAACTGGATTTATCATAAAGGCGATCAATCACCGGAGTATGCTAAGCAGCTTTCACGATTCCTTTCTTTAAGCGCAGTCACAGAAACACTGGGGTACCCGAAAAATGCAAAAGTGTTCCACAAAAAATTAGGGACATTTGCTTCTGATTACTGCCGAGTGATCAAAGATGATGTTCTGGAAAAATACTGGGGGCTTGAAGTTATCCTAGATCAGATAGCAACCGAGGCTCGCGTACAACGTGAAGTCATAGCAAAACTGTAATCCGAGAGATTCATACGAGCAACAATATCGCAAACTATACTAACAGGAGCTACACCAATGAAACGTACCCTACTCTCAAGCTTAATTGCAACAACCGTTCTCGCTTCCACTTCGGCAATGGCAGCCTGGCCAGAAAAACCAATTAAAATTATAGTGCCTTGGGGAGCCGGCGGTAACACCGATACTGTAGCTCGCTTAGTAGCTGAAGGCTTACAAAAGCAATACGGCGTAAATGTTAACGTAATCAACCGTACCGGCGGCGCTGGCGTTGTTGGTCATGACGCGATGGCAAGAGCAAAAGCAGATGGTTATACCCTTGGGGTAGCAACGGTTGAAATTGCGATGATGCGCCATCAAGGGATGACCGACCTCAGCTATGAAAACTATACACCTATTACTCGTTTAGCGGTTAATCTCGGCGGGATTCAAGTTGCGAACTCTTCACCATTCGAGGATATCAAACAATTAACCGATTACATTAAAGAACACCCTGGTAAATTGAAAGCCTCAGGCAGCGGACTAAATTCAGGTTGGCACCTTAACCTAATTGGTATGCTCGATAGCATGGGCTTGCCTACCGACGCTGTTACCTATGTACCTTCTGAAGGCTCAAGTTCGGCGTTAATGGAGCTGGTCTCTGGCGGAATAGACTTTACTACGTCTTCTCCTGGCGAGTCGAAAAGCATGGTTGATGCTGGTATGGTCAAACATTTAGCAACAATGGCAGAAAGTGCGGAAGGGTTATATAAAGATATCCCAGTCTTTAAAGAATCAACTCCATATGACTATAGTTTTTCTACCTGGAACTCACTGGTTGCCCCAGCAGGGTTACCTGATGACATCCGTGACAAGCTAATTGAAACAATGAAAACCGTCTTTAAAGATGGAAAATTGCAGGAATTTGCCAATAAACAAGGCTTTGAGATTTATCCCTATTACGGAAAAGAGATGCAGCAATTCATGAAATCTGAAGATGAAAAATACCAAAACCTTATTGGCAAACTAAACAAGTAAGCACATCTTTGCAAACTAATGCAATAGAAAGCCTAGAAAGAAGTTATCACTCATACCATTCTGCTTGATTAAATGGACAAAATTGCGTAGGGAAAATGAATGAAAACAGGACGTTTGATTGAGCAATAGCTCTGGCTATTGGGATTGAAAACAACACAGTTATCATTCATTTTAACAAGTAAGATTGACCAGATATTGATGCGGATTGGTATCAGTAGGCTTTCACCACCACAGAACAGTTTACTTAGTTCTAAAACTGTTCATCAATGATATGAACAATTAATTAAGGAGTAATATGCGCTCTCTACCCACTTCTCAGCTTCTTATTGCTGGTTTCTCACTGATTATTTTAATTTCCAGTATTTATCAATACGGTGGAGTGAGCAGCTATGGAGCCGGCTTTATGCCTACTATCCTGAGTGGCAGCCTCCTGTTCTTTTCCATTGTTGATTGCATCATACAATTTAAAAAGAAAAAACGGTTCCAAATAACTATCACAAAGCCAGAGTTTTATTCACTTGCAACCATTACCGCCTCTGTTCTTTGCTTTATATTTTTAGTGGAATACCTCGGGTTCATTATTTGCTCTACGCTTCTGCTGTTTGGTTTGATGGCTATCAGAAGACCTAAGAAGCACCTCTACTCATTGGGTTACTCTTTAATTGCCGCATTTGTTATCCACTATGTATTTGGCAATATTTTAATGGTGGATTTACCTGAAGGAATCTGGGGATAAAATATGGATACGCTGATAAACGCACTACAGTATATAAACTTCGACGCCTTTTTAGCAATCATTGCTGCTGGACTATTTGGATTATTTGTCGGTTCGATACCAGGTTTAACGGCAACAATGGCAGTTGCTCTTATGGTACCTTTTACTTTTTTTATGGAGCCTATTCCAGCCTTGGCGTTGATGATTTCTATTGGCGCATCCTCTATTTATGCGGGTGACATCCCAGGTGCTTTGTTAAAGATCCCAGGTACACCGGCATCAGCCGCTTATGTAGAAGATTCTCACGAGCTCGTTAAACAGGGAAAACTGAACCGCGTTTTAGGCATCGGTCTGACAAGCTCTGTTATTGGCGGTTTAATAGGTGCCCTCATTTTAATGCTTGCCGCTCCGCTACTCGCAAAATTTGCGCTTAATTTCAGTTCTTACGAATACACCTGGCTATCATTGTTAGGCTTAACTTGTGCCACGCTCGTCGTTGGTAACCAACCGCTAAAAGGACTAATCACGCTTTGTTTGGGACTACTACTTGCCTGTGTCGGTTACGACCAAATTACGGGGGTACCACGATTTACCTTTGGCCAGGTCAGTATGCTACAAGGCATCAGTTTTATACCGGCAATGATAGGACTTTTTGCGATTTCGGGAGCGATTGAATACTATGCGGAAAAAGTCTCTAATCTGAAAGAAAAGGCTCCTATCAAAACGGACAACAGCGGGCTAAATATTTTTAAAGGCATACCTGCTGCACTCTG
>DATCZZ010000011.1:0-4534 GCA_036525635.1 Psychromonas sp.
ATTGACGATACACTTCTTCATTGAACCATTTTAATAAGCTAATCGCTTCATAGTTATGATTACCACCATCAAGGTTAGGTACCCATTCTCCCTCTTCACGGGAGTAATCCCAGTAGAGCATTGAAGCAACGGCATCAACACGCAAGCCGTCAATATGGAATTTATCCAACCAGATTAAAGCACTTGCCACTAGGAACTGACGAACATTATCACGACCGAAATCATAAATGTATGAGTTCCAATCAGGGTGCCAACCACGACGCGGATCTTCATATTCATATAGAGGTGTACCGTCAAATCTTGCCAAACCGTGCGGGTCAGACGGGAAGTGTGCAGGCACCCAATCGACAATCACACCTATGCCAGCCTGGTGACATTGGTCAACGAAATATTTAAGATCATCAGCATCACCAAAACGGCTTGTTGCGGCAAACAAACCAACGGGTTGATATCCCCATGAACCATCAAATGGAAATTCTGAAATAGGCATCACTTCAAGATGCGTGTAGCCCAATTCAACCAGGTAAGGGATCAAGTCAGCGGCCAGTTCACGATAAGTAAGCATGCGATCTTTACCGTTTTCATTTTTACGCTTCCATGAGCCTAAATGTACTTCATAAATACTCATTGCTGAAAAACGTTTGTCGCCCTTTTGTGACGCGCGCCACTCCTGGTCGTTCCACTGATACTTATCATGATCAACAACGATTGAGGAATGCGAAGGATATTGCTCAGCCTGGAAACCAACAGGGTCGGCTTTATGCGGCAGGCGATTACCTAAACCATCTTTCAGCTCAAATTTATAAGCACAGCCGACTTCTAAATCAGGCACAAAGATTACCCAATGCCCGCACCAACTGCGCTGCATAGGTTGACGTCGGCCATCCCAATGATTGAATTGTGTGATTAAACTAACACTTGTTGCATTAGGCGCATAAACAATGAAACGCACACCAGAAATAGGCTGTTCACCGACATAAGTTGTTTTAAGCTGCGCACCTAATGTTTTGTAAACATTTTGTGGTGCTTCATGTAAAGTAGATAATCCTTCAAAAGCGATATCATGGAATTGGTAAGGGTCTACAAAGCGATGGTTGGCATTCTCATAAATTGCATTTAATTCATAGGCGAATTTTTCAGTCTGTGTTGGTAATTCAATTTCAAATAAACCAGCAGCATCGACCTGCTTAAATTCGGCTAGTGGTTTTGTTTCTGACAATGCATACAATTCTACTTTTTTGGCATCGGGTAACCAGGCACGGATGATAAACCCTTTGCCTTTAGGATTTTTCAATAAACCCAGCTGCTCAAAAGGATTTGGTAATTTTGCTGAGTTGAGTAATGAAATTAAAGAAGCATGTTTGTTATGAACAGGCTCCTGCTTCTTGACTACTTTAACGGCGGCTTTTTTTACTGGCTTAGCTACTTTTTTTTCTGATTTAGTTACTTTTTTATTCATAAGTTAAGGCCCAATTATTTAGGTTAGAGATCAATTATATTTTAGGATTGCGCGCTAGCGTTAAGTTACCGAGCAGTGTTTTTATATCTTGGTCAGTGAATATCTGGTCAATATTTTTAGAAAGTTTACGTTGCCAATTTCTATATTCATCAGAAGTCCCCGGTACATTGACAGGTTTGTCCATTTCTAAAAAGTCTTCTAATTGCAGACTTAATAATGCCGAACTCCCCTTCGCTAAGTGTATTTGTAACGCAAAGTTTAACGTTTTATTCATTTCGACATGCTTGGCATCACGAGAGAAATCACTCGGTAAGCTGCCAAGCCCGTGTAAACTATCCAATATCTGTTGTTTGCACACAAGACGATCGGCTAATAGCCGATGGAAAATCTTCAGATCTGGGTATAAGCCTAGTTTGCGGCCTAAATGAAGATCTTCACAATCCCAATACCCTTTAATGGTTGGCATATCGTGTGTGCATAATGTTGCCATCGCCTGCTTGGCATAATGCTGAGGTGCAATAAAACCGCCGTCCGCAGCGCGTTCATAAAAGAATACTTTATAAGAGTAAACACCTGCATCTTCCAGCAAAACATCTATACCTTCAGGTATCGTTCCGAGATCTTCACCAATGACAAGACACTGGTTACGCACACTTTCCAAGGCTAATAAGTTAAGCATATCGTGGACAGGGTAATAGATGTATGCCCCTTTGACTGCAGTTGCATTATCCGGCACCCACCATAAACGTAATAAACCCAGCACGTGGTCAATCCGCAGCGCACCACAATGGCGCATATTAGACCGTAACAGATCGATAAAAGGCTGGTAAGCTGTCTTTTGTAATTGCGCCGGTGAAATGGGTGGCAATCCCCAGCTTTGCCCCTGAGGGCCTAATACATCCGGCGGCGCTCCAACACTGATATGCTCACAATAAAGTGAACGGTTAGCCCAGATGTCGGAACTACTTAAAGCTGCTCCGACTGCCAGATCACGGTAGATACCGAGTGTCATACCCAAGGATTTCGCGAGTTGATCAGCTTCTTCTAACTGCAATTCGGCAATCCATTGCGCATAACACCAGAAAAGCACTTCTTGCTGGTTGTCTTTAATCCAAGCTTGAGATGCATCACTCTGGTAGGATTGAAACGCTTCAGGCCACACCGGCCACCCCCAGGAATCAGGATCTTCAGCGAGGAATTTAAACTGCAGTGCGTCGTATGCGGCATGCTGCTGTAATGACTCGCCTTTCTGTTCAACATAATGCTTTAACGCGGCTAAGCGTTTCATACTTTCAGGGCTGCCATCATTAAGCGTGGCAAATAACGCCCTTAATACTTCAAGTTTGAGCGCCGTCACTTTTTCGTAATCAACCCACTCGGCGTCACGCAAAAGTGTTAACTGTTTTTGAAATGCTTCACTTGCTATTTTACTCTGCAAGCTTTTATTACGGGCTAATTCATCTACCACATCCAGGTCAGTATATAAAATATTTAACCATTTTCTTGAAGAAGGACTATATGGACTTGCATTCTTAGGTTGCGATGGGGATAAAGCATGGATTGGATTTAACCCAATAAAATCACCGCCATTTTCAGCACTGTTTTTTAACAAGGTTTTTAAATCACTAAAATCACCAATGCCCCAGTTACTGTCACTTTTAACACAGTAAAGCTGCACACTTGTGCCCCAGTTTTTTTTCCCCTGCAGTATCGCCTCTGGTGTATAACAGCTTTGGGGCGTGATGATTAAAGACATCGTTGCTAATGCTTCATCATTACCTTGTTCATACAGTGATAAGCTGTGGTAACCAAAAGGCAGATCTAACGCCAGGGAGATTTGGTAAAATTGAAATTCCACATCTGAAATTTCTTTGGTCGCAAGCAATGGGTAGTTTATTGCCGAAAGCGTCAGGGTAATCTCTTTTTTGTCTTCAGTAATGATTTTATAAAGTAAATTATCTGTTACAAAATCAATAGGTAAGCAAACATCCAGTGTATAAGTTTTATTTTTTTGAAAAACTGAAACCGGCGGTAATAGAGATAGCCAATGTAGATTTTCCTGTTCCAGATAATATTCGCTTAATGATTGGTCACTATCTGCATCGTAACCCATTTTCTTGATTAGATTTCTAATATTTTCCTCAGAAACTTTAGCCGGGTTACCCCATGCATCAACAAAATTTGGGTCAATTCCTTTTAATTCCATAAACATATTTAAAGCTGAGCTGGTCATATAGCACCTATTTAATTTTATCGAAACAATGTAACTTATCTATAAAATGAATGATTTCCATACCCTAATGTGCTAATTATCCCAAGGTGTTAATGTTCAATTACAGCGGATAATACTTGAATTTAAATAACCACACAAAATACCTCAACATTTTGTGATCTATCACAACTATTACTGGGAGATTGATTGAATATTTTTTACGTATTTTATATGTCTCTTTATTATTTTGTAGATGATATACAAACATTACAAGCGTAAAAAACTATCTTAACCCATTATTATATTTCATTACATAGGAGTTTTTCATGATTCATCACATTTCATTAACCAAAATCAAAACTTTGTCTAATGCAGTTAGTATTCAAAGCGATCCAACCGGATATGAATTTTTAATCATTGCGCACAAAAAATTTGATGCTGCCTTTGCGCTGCATGGCGGTCATCTTGTGCATTTCCAGTTAAAAGAACAACAGCCCATCATCTGGACGAGTAAAACGGCAATTTATAATGACCAAAAAGCCATTCGCGGTGGTGTGCCTATCTGCTGGCCTTGGTTTGGCCCTGCAGATAAATCTATAGGGGAAAACCTACCTGCCCATGGATTTGCACGTGTCAGCAAGTGGGAACTTGCTTCGTCAAATGAATCTGAGCAGGGTGTTGAGATTGAACTGCGTCTTACCGATAGTGCAAAAACGAGAGAAATATGGCCATATCAATTTGAGTTACTGTTAAAAGCAACTTTAACTGACCAGATAAAACTTGAACTGATCAGTAAAAACACCGGAGATGTCCCCTTCTCGTTCACAACTGCTTTACACACCTATTTAAATATTAGTGCACCG
>DATCZZ010000012.1:0-4238 GCA_036525635.1 Psychromonas sp.
ATCAGATGAATATTCAATACGAATATGATTCACATGGAATTTATTATGAAAAAAGTTATTGGTTTATTGGTAGCAATTGCACTATTGCCAGTCGCAGTTGCGTCTGCCAAAACAACAGTTACTATCGCAGGTTCAACTTCTGTTGCCAACGTGATGGAGGTTTTAGGAGAGACTTACCAAAAAAAAACAGGAACTGAAGTAGAAGTGCAAGGCATTGGCTCTTCAGCGGGTATTGTTGCCGCACAAAATGGTACCACCATGCTGGGTATGTCATCACGAGAACTTGAAAATAGCGAATTAACTGATGATGTACAAACTACTGTGATTGCCCATGATGGCATTGCAGTTGTTATTAATAAGTCAAATCCAGTTGAAAATTTAACGGTAGAAGAGATAAAAAAAATATACCGTAATGAAATAACTAATTGGAAAGAGGTGGGTGGCGAAGACAAGCCGATTGTAGTGGTCTCTCGTGATGCTTCCTCCGGTACGCGGGAAGAGTTTGAAAAAATATTAGGTTTAAAACGCATTGTAAATAATATTGAAGTATCAGATATTTTTCCGCGAGCACAAGTGGCAAACGGTAACGGCATGGTTAAAACACTGGTTGCTAACAATATTTACTCACTGGCTTATATTTCGTTAGGATCTGTCGATGACGATTTCACAGTAAAAGCGGTTAAGGTAGATGGCGTTGCAGCTGCGGATGAGAATATTTTTTCCGGTGAGTATAAACTTGCGAGACCCTTTATCATCTTATATAAAAGTAATGTTGCACAACCTGCACTCGATTTCGTTAATTACCTGATGTCGGATGAGGGCCAAAAAATAATCTCAGAACAAGGTTATCTCAGCATTAAACAATCTCACGATTAGCATTAAGGGAGGCGTAAACACGCCTTCTGTCTATATTATAAATTGAATAATTAGTATTACCCTGAGGCAACATAATGAATATTGGAAATATAAGTCGTCCACATACAGTGCAAGGAATTTCAACAAAAAAACATGATTTCGTAGGAGTTTTTTTCCACTTCTTGTTTATTTGCTCTGCTCTGGTAGGTGTGTTCTCTTTAGCCACTATTGCTTGGTTTCTCTTCTCTGAAGGTCTCCCTGCATTTCGTGAAGCAGGCGTTATAGATTTAGTATTTGGTAATGAATGGTTACCCCCTGCTCTTTTTGGTATCTTCCCGATGATCGTGGCGTCCTTGGTATCCACCATAGGTGCTGTGCTTATTGGTGTTCCGATAGCAGTTTTAACCGCAGTTTTTCTGGCAGAACTCGCCCCGCAATGGCTGGCAAATATTGTTCGCCCAGCCGTTGAATTACTGGCCGGCATCCCTTCTGTTGTTTACGGTTTCTTCGGTCTGGTGATAATTGTTCCTACTATTGAAGCAATTTTTAATATTCCGGCGGGTAATACAGTGTTAGCTGGTGTGATCGTCTTGGCAATTATGATTTTACCCACAGTCATTACCATTTCAGAAACCTCTTTACGGGCATTACCCCCGGTTTATAAAGAAGGCGCGTTGGCATTAGGCGCTTCACATATCTACAGCATATTTAAAGTACTTATTCCGGCCGCTAAAAGTGGTATTTTAACGGCCATTGCTTTAGGTATTGCACGTGCGATCGGTGAAACGATGGCAATCATTATGGTGATGGGCAATGCACCAGCCATGCCCGGTTCGTTACTTGAACCTGCACGAACCTTAACTGCAAATATTGCCATGGAAATGTCTTACGCGACGGGAATACATGCCAACGCGCTTTACGCGACAGGTATAGTGCTATTAGTATTTATCATAGTGCTGAATGCAGGCATTTTATACATTAACAAAAAGAGAGCTCACTGATGCTAAAACGAGAAACTAAAGATACGTTTTTATTAGCAGCAACCTGGTCTGCAGCGACCATTACTATCCTATTTCTATTGTGGGTTGTCTGGCACATTTTAAGCAACGGTTTCGCTCATGTGAGCTGGGAGTTTATTACCAGTGCTTACACTCGCATCGGCGAAGCGTCAGGTATCTGGCCAATGATAATCTCAACGGTTTATATGGTTATTCTGACATTAGCTATTGCCACACCCATTGGTATTATGACGGCTATCTATTTAACCGAATATGCAAAACCGGGCAGTAAAATCGTACAAGTGATCCGTTTTTGTATCGAATCCTTAGCGGGTATTCCGTCCATCGTCTACGGTCTATTTGGTATGACCTTTTTTGTTACAACCCTGGGCTTAGGCTTCTCGATTATAGCCGGCGCGTTGACCCTGTCGGTGCTTATTCTACCGGTTATCATCCGGACCACGGAAGAAGCTTTAATGGCTGTACCGATGAGTTATCGTGAAGGCGGTTACGCCTTAGGCAGCTCTAAAATATATACTATTTGGCGTTTGATTTTACCAAGTGCCATGCCGGGTATAGTTACATCCGTTATCTTAAGTATCGGTCGGGTTATTGGTGAGTCTGCACCGGTATTTTTAACAGCAGGTATGGTCACAAAAATTCCTGAATCAGTATTCGACTCAGGTAGAACATTAACAGTACATCTTTACAAATTAACTCAGGAACTCTTTACCAAGCATGAGTGGGATCAAGCCTATGCAACTGCCACCGTGTTAATTGTATTAGTGCTTTTCTTAAATTTAATAACCAAAATTATTGCCACTCGCTACAATAAAGCATCTCACTAAAGGTCATAAAAAATGAACAAGCTTGAAGTAAACAACCTAAATCTTTTCTATGGCAAGAACCATGCGTTAAAAGATATTTCATTAACCATTCCAGAGCGTCAGGTCACAGCCTTGATCGGCCCTTCCGGTTGCGGCAAATCAACTTTATTGCGCACATTAAACCGCATGAATGATCTGATTGCCGGCGTAAAAATAGTAGGTGAAGTGAAGTTTGAAAATGAAGATATCTATGCTGACATCGATGTGCAGGATTTGCGTATGCGTGTGGGTATGGTTTTTCAAAAAGCCAATCCATTTCCAATGAGCATTTATGAAAATGTTGCTTTTGGCTTAAAAGCCCAGGGAATGAAGGATAAAAAGAAACTAGACAGTATTGTTGAAGAGTCACTGCGCAGTGCTGCACTATGGGATGAAGTCTCGGATCGACTACATACCCTGGCAACAGGTTTATCAGGCGGGCAACAGCAGCGTTTATGTATTGCCCGAGCCATCGCAATGGAGCCGGAAGTTATCTTAATGGATGAACCAACCAGTGCACTGGATCCCATCGCGACCCATAAAATAGAAGAGTTAATGGAAGAATTACGCAAAAAATTCACCATCGTTATAGTGACTCACTCGATGAACCAGGCTAAGCGTATCTCCGATAAAACGGCCTTTTTCTGGATGGGTGAATTAGTTGAGCATGGTGATACTGCTGAACTGTTTAATAACCCGATTGATCCAAGAACTCAGGGGTATGTAAGTGGTGAGTTTGGTTGATATAACAAGCGGTTAAATTTAATAATTGAGTAATTAAAAAGCCAGTACAAATGCTACTGGCTTTTTATTGGCTTAATCTTGGCAGAGAGGTACCGATAACTATCTACTCATTTATGCTTGTTAAAATGAATGCTAGCTGTGTTATTGATTTTGCAAATTAGAATAACTAGTTACTGCAATCAATGCCTTGCTTTCATCCATTTTTCCTACACCTAAATTGATCATCTAATTAACGGAATTGGTATAATTATATTTCCACTTTCTCTATCCAGCCAAAACGGTCTTCACGAGTACCGTACTGAATACCCGTCAGCTCATCGTATAACTGCTTAGCAACCTTTCCTGACTCATTATTATTAATCACATAATCAGTGCCTTTCCAGCATAGTTTCCCGACAGGCGAGATAACAGCTGCAGTGCCGCAACCAAACGCTTCGGTTATTTTGCCGCTTTTTATATCAGCCAATACCTGCTGAATATCCAAACGCTCTTCAGAAACCTCGAAACCTAAGGCAGGTGCCAGTTTAAGGATAGAATCACGCGTCACACCGGGTAAGATACTACCGCTTAATGCAGGGGTTACAATGCGCTTATTATCGTACACAAAACAGATATTCATTGCGCCGACCTCTTCAACATACTTTCCTTCGACAGCATCTAACCAAAGCACTTGAGAATAACCCTGTTTTGCAACCTCTTCAGATACATAAAGACTTGCTGCATAATTACCACCGGTCTTAGCCTCACCAACACCGCCTACTACCGCGCGGCGATA
>DATCZZ010000013.1:0-2446 GCA_036525635.1 Psychromonas sp.
GATTACGGTGAATCGGTCAATACCCAGCATATGAGAGAGTTTAAAAATGCGCCGCCGGCAAAACATTTTATGAACCAACCTCGCGTTGCAATGGAATACATATTAGAAGCGGGAGGGTGTGCTTATCTGCCTCGTCAGCTGGCGCTTGAGCATATACGGCGCAATAAACTTTACCTTATTGAAGATGCGCCAGTTTACTCCCGGGAAATATATGCTATTTATTTGGCTAAAAGTCATAAGGCAAATGTTATCAATCAGGCAATTCAATACTTTCCATAGGTTATTAACTGTTCAGACTTGGCAACAGCTTTCATTGAACAACTGGCTACTGTGCGCAGGATAATAAAATGAAAGCGTACTGATTTAAGTTAATAACAACGCGCCTAAACCTAAAAAGGTAATAAAGCCAAAAATATCTGTTACCGTCGTTAAAATAACGGATCCTGAGAGTGCGGGATCTATCTCTAGTTTAGTGAGTATCCAGGGCACCCAGACACCAGAGAGGGAAGCAATAACGATATTACCCAGGATTGCGATATAGATAGCCAGAGATAATAATGGATTTGCGAACCATAGGAAGGTAATGCTGGCAATCACTGTTGCCCAAAGTATCCCGTTTATGGCTCCCACTTTCAGTTCTTTAAATACAATTGCTTTCTGATTCGAATCTGTAATTTGACCCAACGCAAGCCCGCGAATAATAAGGGTGAGTGTTTGGCTTCCTGATATCCCCCCCATTGATGCAACAACTGGCATCAGTACGGCAAGTGCGACGACCTGCTGCAATGTGTCTTCAAATCGACCAATAAACCAAGAAGCCATAAATGCAGTAATCAGATTAATGCCTAGCCAAATTGCCCGGTTTTTACTACTGCTCCATATATTGGAAAAGAGATCTTCCTCTCCCACCAAACCTGCCGATTGGAATAATTGACTATCTTTCTGCTGCTCTCTTATTCTGCAGGCTTGCTGTAAATCTAATCTGCCCGTTAAACACCCCTTTGTATCAACAACGGGCAGCGCCGCTTTCCCTGATACGATAACTTTTTCAACTGCAGAATTAATATTTTCAGTTGAAAGCAATACCTCAAAATCACTCTCCACAAGAGAAGAGATAGGGGTATTATTTTCAATTGCGATGAGTTTGGAAATCATGACTTCGCCGATCAGGGTGGCATCATTTTTGGTGACATAAAAAACTTCCGATAGAGGAGGTAAAACATTAGTAAGAATTTTTTTCACGCCTGATATTTTTAACCGTTCTGGAATTTGTATATCATCAAAACTTTGCCAATGGCCGACCTCTTCAAATGAGAATTCCTGTGCTTTTTTGAATAATGCTCTCTGTTTGGCGGTCATGCGAGAGACTGCGTAATCAACGAAGCGGTCACTCAGATCTTCAGAAAGATCCAATAACTCATCGGCATCAAGTTTTTCAAATAATGGAAAACATTCCTCATCTTCACAGACATTTAAAATTATCTGCCTCGATTCGATACGCATTTCAATAAACACTTGTTGTTGTGTTTCTTGGCTTAATAATCGCCAGATTAATTTTCTTACAGGGATCGGGAAGGCTTCTAATAAAAGTGCTATCTGCTCATAAGATAAGGTGCTTTCTAATTCAGTGACGGCATCAGTTAACGCTGTTTGGTTTTCAATGTTGTCATTTAATAATTCAATGAAAAAAGGCAGTTTTTCAAAAGACATAGGGTCGATCCTTGTGGCCGATAAACTGATTTCAAAGCAAAAAATTATTAAGAGATGGTTTTTTAATCAGTCGAGAGAAATGAATTTAACAAGTTTAACGGATTAGCAACAAATATTATAGATGAGTAAGGCACCTGAAGATGCTGTTTGCTGTTTTTCTGATAGTTTAGGTCTTATATTTTTATTTGCTATACAGCCCCAAAATTTATTTAAGAGCTTATTTTAACAAAAAAAATTAATCAAGAAAGATAAAATTTTTTGCTGTTTTTTTGTAAAAAAAAAGATGATTATGCACCTAATTCCGACAGATAGAGATTTTAAATGAATAGCAATAACAGTGTACCTGAATCAGATCTTGACTTGGAAATTGATCAAGATGACGAAACGAATACTTATTTTAATGATTTAGCAGATATGGAATTAGAAAATTATAACGAAGAATCAAATGTCCAAAAAGTTCGCTCTAAAAATAGAAACAAACGGATGATCAAGGGAAAAATAGAGATGCAGCTTGAAAAAATCAGGCAAAAAAAAGAGCTGGAATATCTCTATGATGACTGGAATTAATAGTTAAAGATTGGTTTGCGGGTAAATAAAATTGCGGGCAGATTTTACCGCTAATTATTTTTTGACTATCCGCATTTTCCCCTGCCAATAATTCTGTGTAACTGCGCTTTATCAAGTGTATTTTTTAAGACGCTCTTGCAGCGCTGACATAAAGCAAATCAAGATCATT
>DATCZZ010000014.1:0-2126 GCA_036525635.1 Psychromonas sp.
TCTCGAATGTTTAGGAAAAACTTATGAGTTTAACGTCTTTAAAAAACAAATCCAGCGACCCTAAAGAAGGGGTATATTTTATTGGTACGACACCGCCTAAGCAAGATACCGCGATAGAATTGGTGGCCGGTATTGCAGATAAGCTATTAGACAGACTTGCTTCGATTGATTATGACGGTTTAATTGTTTATGACATTCAAGATGAAACCGCCCGTATTGATAAACCACGCCCTTTCCCGTTTAAATATACCCATGACGCGCGCTTATATTCAAAAATTTTACATGACAAGTCAGCGAAGCCGGTGATCACTTATAAGAGTGTTTCTCAGCGAGACGGGGCTGATTTTTCACGTTGGCTGGCTGATGCCTGGCACCAGTTTTCGGTACGCGATATTGTATTGGTTGGCAGCCCCTCTTCAGAGGGCGAGATTAAATTATCCTTAGCAGATGCCTATCAAGTTGTAAAAGAGCACAATTTAGATTTTCATTTGGGTGGCGTGGTGATTGCTGAACGCCATGCTAATAAAGGCGATGAGCATTTGCGTATGCTGGCGAAAGATGAGCAGGGGTGTGAATTTTTCATTTCTCAAGCCGTTTATAATGCCCAAGCAACCATTGATATGTTAACGCGTTACGCAATGGAGTGTAAAAAACAAGGCAAAAAAGCAAGACGTGTTGTGTTAACTTTCTCTCCTTGCGGCAGTGCAAAAACCTTAGAGTTTATTGAGTGGTTGGGTATTTCCGTACCGGAAGCGACCAGCTTGCGCATTCTTCAGTCTGAGAATCCGCTCAAAGAATCCTTATTAATCAGCCGGAATAATTTTGAACAGATTCTGCAGGCATGCTTACCATTGGGAATTCCATTGGGTTTAAATATCGAAAGTTTAACCAATCGCAAAGAAGAGATCGATGCAGCCATATTATTATTCAAATTATTAAAAGCAACACTAGATCTTAAATTGGCAGAATCACAACTCTAGGTTGGTTAACGGGTGCATAAATAAGGGACAAAAATGGCTTTAAGCAGGCAGGGACAGACAGAATTAACACGAATTGCAGTTAAAGCGGGGCAATTACTGCATCAGCACGGAGCAGAAAGCCGGTTAATCGAGCAAACAACACAACGTCTCGGTTTGGCCCTTGGTGCGCAGGGGATTGAATTGTCGGTAAGTCCCGATGCGATAGTCATTACCAGTTTATTTGAAGGGAACTGTATTACCACCACGCGCCGTTGTTACGATCGTGGCATTAACATGCAGATGGTTTGTGATGTACAGCGCATTTGTGTTATGGCGGAAAAACAGCTATTAGATGCCGCGCAGGTAAAAGAGCGGCTAAATCGTTTACAACCGATGAAATATAACCGTTGGTTAGTTGTGCTGATGATCGGTTTTTCATGTGCCAGTTTTAGCCATTTTTTTGGCGGCGGTTTGGAAGTTTATATCAGCACTTTTTTTGCCTCAGCGGGGGCGATGACAATACGGCAAGAACTTGCTCATCGCCATCATAACCCTTTTGTTAATTTTGCCGTGGCTGCCTTTGTTGCTACCACCATTGCCAGTATCGGCGTTATTTGGGAATTTGGTGAAAAACCTGAAATCGCCATGGCGGCCTCAGTATTATTACTTGTGCCAGGCTTTCCCTTAATCAATGCCGTTTCTGATATGTTGAAGGGACATATCAGTATGGGCATAGCGCGTTGGGTATTTGCCAGTTTATTAACCGTGAGTGTTTCAGTTGGCATAGTGGCTTCGATGATGTTAACCGGGGTGGTGGCATGGATTGGCTAATGGGATTTTTGTCTTTACCTGCAGCAAAATTAAGGAATTATTAAAATGGAATTAATAAAGTTATTTGTTATCGATGCATGGTTTGCCTGGATCCCCGCCGTCGGTTTTGCCATGGTCTTTAATGTGCCCAAAAAAATGCTTATTTACTGTGCTGTCGGCGGCGCATTTGCACACAGTTTCAGGTTTTTACTAATGCACTTTGGTATGCCTATCGGGTGGGCGACACTTGCTGCATCCAGTAGCATGGGGTTTATTGGTCTGTATTGGTCGCGTAAACGTCTTATTCCTCGTCCCGTATTTACCGTGGCGTCAGTTATTCCTATGATTCCGGGCAGT
>DATCZZ010000015.1:0-3456 GCA_036525635.1 Psychromonas sp.
GGTCATGCAATACCGCGATGAAGGTTATCTACCGGAAGCACTTAAAAACTATTTAGTGCGTCTTGGCTGGTCACATGGCGATCAGGAAATCTTCTCAGAGCAGGAGATGATAGACCTGTTTTCTTTAGATGCCATCAACAAAGCCCCTTCTGCGTTTAATACAGATAAATTGCTCTGGTTGAACCAGCATTACATCAAAACTCTTGATCCGACTTATGTTGCTGAGCACCTTGTCTGGCACATGGAGAATCAAAAAATTGACACCAGTAAAGGCCCTGCTTTATCTGAAATTGTTACCGCTCTTTCAGAACGTGCGAAAACATTAGTTGAATTGGCAGCCTCCAGCCGTTACTTCTTTGAAGAATATGAAGAGTTTGATGCAGCCGCAGCTAAAAAACATATCCGTCCAGTGGCTAAAGAGGCACTTGAATTGGTGCAGCAAAAATTAAGCGCATTAGAGGAGTGGTCTGATCCCGCATTACATACTGCAATTCAAGATACAGCGGATCAATTAGAAATTGGTATGGGTAAAGTGGGGATGCCGCTGCGTGTAGCAATCACCGGCGCGGGTCAATCTCCCTCTTTAGATGTAACCCTTCGTCTAATTGGGAAAGAGCGCAGTATTGCACGTATCGGTCGCGCGCTCGAATTTATTGCCGCACGTGAATCTGTATAATAAACAAGCAGTTGAACTATTTTGTTAATTCATTGAATTGACAAACAAATACAGGGCGCATATTATGTGCCCTGTTGATTTCCACAATCAATGGCAAAAAAGAAAAAGTGGGGCTATAGCTCAGCTGGGAGAGCGCAACGCTGGCAGCGTTGAGGTCTGCGGTTCGATCCCGCATAGCTCCACCACTTTTTTACTTGCTTTATCTTCTGCAAATTTATGAAAATCCAGTCCACCTTTTTATAACTATCTCTTTAAATCCAATAAAACCTTTTAATTACATAAAGACAAGCTTATCAAATTTCTAGTGAAAAGTTATATCGCTCTTTTACTCTCACTAACGAGATCAGTCCAGCATCGCTCAGCTGAAGATATTGCCGTAACCAACTTTATTCCTTTTCAATGGGTGTTATAGCAAACCACCTTGCTGTCATCTTTTTCCTGCGCAGCTTTAAGCATTTGCAACATTTGCTATACCAACTGCTATTAGTCCGGAAAATTACCGTCGTTAATACCTGCAAGCATCGCTCCTATCTGGTGCAAGTTATCAAAAATAAAACATCTGTAGTGCATCTCTCACCTTAGAAAATCCGAAAAAAAACCTAACACATTGTTTATTATGACTTAAAAACAAGTGGCACCTTTTTTGCTTTACAATAACCATGTTAATGTAATGTTAATAATTCAGGTTAGATGTTAACAGTCTCTCAGCTAATGAAAAAGACACCCAAAAAAGGATTCCATTATGAATTGGATAAAACCAATGAAGTTTGTAGCGCAAAAAATAGTATTAACTGTCGTAATCTCATCCACCCTCGTTTCTTTTGCACAAAGTGAAAAGCTGGGTTACCCGGAAAAAGAGGATTTAAAATTTGGTTTCATTAAACTCACCGATATGGCTCCAATCGCAATCGCCTATGAAAAGGGTTACTTTGAGGATGAAGGTCTCTATGTAACCATTGAAGCACAAGCCAATTGGAAAGTACTGCTTAACGGGTTAATTGATGGCAGCCTGGATGGCGCGCATATGCTTGCCGGCCAGCCCATCGCTGCAACCATGGGGTTTGGTACTAAAGCACACATTATTACCCCATTTTCCATGGATCTTAATGGTAATGCCATTACTGTTTCTAATGATATCTGGAAACAGATGAAGCCCAACATACCCAAACAAGCTGATGGCAAACCGGTACACCCTATTAAAGCTGATGCCCTAAAGCCAGTGGTTGAATCCTATAAAGCACAAGGCAAGCCTTTTAATATGGGCATGGTTTTTCCTGTCTCAACACATAACTATGAGCTTAGATACTGGCTGGCTGCTGGTGGTATTCATCCCGGTTATTATGCTCCCCACAAAGGTGATACAAGCGGTCACATTGATGCAGATGCCATTTTATCGGTAACCCCTCCCCCACAAATGCCTTCTACATTAGAAGCTGGCACCATCTACGGCTACTGTGTTGGTGAACCTTGGAATCAGCAGGCAGTATTCAAAGGGATTGGCGTACCTGTTGTAACCGATTATGAAATTTGGAAAAACAACCCAGAGAAAGTATTTGGTCTGACCGCCGAGTTTGCTGAAAAATATCCGAATACCACCATTCGTTTAACACGTGCCTTGATCCGGGCGGCAATGTGGTTAGATGAAAATAATAATGCCAACCGCCCCGCAGCTGTAAAAATTCTCTCTCAATCAAATTACGTGGGGGCAGACTACGAAGTTATTGCCAACAGTATGACCGGCACCTTTGAATATGAAAAAGGGGACGCGCGAGCTGTGCCTGATTTTAACGTATTTTTCAGACATAACGCGACCTACCCGTACTACTCAGATGCAATTTGGTACTTAACGCAAATGCGCCGTTGGGGGCAAATTTCAGATGCGCAGACAGATGACTGGTATAAAGAGTTGGCGAAAAAAGTCTACCGCCCAGATATCTACCAAAAAGCAGCACAATCATTAATTGATGAAAAGTTAGCTGATGCGAAAGATTTTCCGGACTTCGCGACAGAAACAGGTTTTAGAGCACCGCAAAAACACTTTATTGATGACCTGGTTTACGACGGTAATACGCCCAATGCCTATATTGATGGATTTAAAATCGGCTTGAAAAAGAATGATAAGCTTTAAACATTAATTTAAAAGTTAACTTTTTAAATATAAATCACTTAGACCAGTTTCTTATCAACAACTGGTCTAAGTGAACAGAGTAAACAAAGGATGAGTCATAATGACAGTTACCTCACTAACGAATAAATTAGCCGTAGCGGCACCTTCACTCGCCAATCTTCGCAGCTTATTTAAATCGGCATGCCAGTTATTAGCATTACCTTTGCTTGGTATCACTCTATTTTTGCTACTTTGGACAATCACAGCGAAAAATATCCATACCTCATTAGGCGACTTTCCTGGGCCAAGTGCTGTTTATCAGCAGTTTCATGCTTTATATGACGAACATAGCGCAGAAAGGAAAAAAGCGGATAATTTTTATTTGCGTCAAGAGAGCAAAAATGCGGCTAGAGTTGCAAAAGACCCCAACTATCTGCCTAAAGTTAGAAAATATACCGGTAAAGAAACCTTTTTTGATCAAATTGTAACCAGCTTAATCACCGTAAGCAGTGGTTTTTTATTAGCCGCCATGATTGCTATTCCACTTGGTATTGCCATGGGATTAAGTAAAAACTTAAATTCAGCTGTCAACCCTATTGTACAAATTTTTAAACCTGTTTCACCACTTGCCTGGTTGCCGCTGGTCACTATGGTTGTTAGCGCCCTGTATATT
>DATCZZ010000016.1:0-3673 GCA_036525635.1 Psychromonas sp.
CGGGGATGTTAATGGCCTCCCTGCGTTTAAATATCCCGGTTATTTTTGTCTCTGGTGGCCCGATGGAAGCGGGTAAAACCAAATTGTCGGATCAAATCATCAAGCTTGATTTAGTTGATGCTATGGTAATGGGCCCGGATAAAGCTGTTTCCGATGAAGACCTTGCCAAAGTAGAGCGCAGTGCCTGCCCGACTTGTGGCTCCTGCTCGGGTATGTTTACGGCAAATTCCATGAACTGTTTAACAGAAGCGCTGGGTCTTTCACTGCCGGGTAACGGCTCAATGCTTGCCACCCACGCAGACCGTGAGCAACTCTTCTTAGATGCGGGTCGACGTATTGTTGATATTACTAAACGTCATTACGAACAGGATGATTACTCAGTTTTACCACGTTCGATTGCCAGCAAAGCGGCTTTTGAAAATGCCATGGCACTTGATATCGCCATGGGCGGTTCAACCAATACGGTTTTACATCTGTTAGCCTGCGCGCAGGAAGCCGGTGTGGATTTCACCATGAGCGATATGGATGAGATGTCTCGCCGCATTCCGCAGCTTTGTAAAGTAGCTCCTTCTACACCTCTATACCATATGGAAGATGTGCACCGCGCCGGTGGTGTAATGGCTATTTTAGGTGAACTGGACAGAGCCGGTTTCTTAAATAGTGAGATCCCCACTATTTTAAGCCCGACCATGAAAGAACAGTTGGCTAAATACGATATCAAACAAACTAACGATCCTGCAATTATTGACTTTTATCGCGCCGGCCCTGCAGGTATCCGGACGGTTCAGGCATTTAGCCAGTCTTGTCGTTGGGATAGCGTTGATGACAACCGCGCAACTGGTTGTATTCGCTCAATAGATCACGCCTATAGCAGTGAAGGTGGCCTGGCTGTTTTATTCGGTAACATGGCGATTGACGGTGCCGTGGTAAAAACTGCCGGCGTTGACGATGATAACCTTACTTTCACTGGCCCGGCTAAAGTATATGAAAGCCAGGATGATGCGGTTGCCGCTATTTTAGGTGGCCAAGTGGTGGCTGGTGATGTAGTTGTTATTCGTTACGAAGGTCCACAGGGTGGTCCGGGTATGCAGGAGATGCTTTACCCGACAAGTTACCTGAAATCGATGGGACTGGGTAAAAAATGTGCCCTAATCACTGATGGGCGTTTCTCGGGAGGCACATCGGGTTTATCCATTGGTCATGTTTCACCAGAAGCTGCAGCCGGTGGTGTGGTTGGGTTAATAGAAGATGGCGATATCATCGACATCAATATTCCAACACGTGCGATGGAGTTAAAAGTGTCAGAAGAAGTATTACATGAGCGCCGCGTCGCGATGGATGCACATGGATGGAAACCGGCAAACCGTGAGCGCCATGTTTCAACGGCGTTAAAAGTTTACGCTTCCATGGCAACCTCTGCCGATAAGGGCGCGGTACGCGATTTAAGCAAGCTGAAATAAGCTAACCACTAACACTAATATAAAAAAGCTGCTTGATAGGCAAATCAAGCGGCTTTTTTATTGTCAGACTGAGCTGTTCAACCGCTAACGCAGTGTTTTAACACTATCACGCTCTACCACTGTCGGCTCCAGCTGGATCTCTAAATTTGTTTCTCTCTTGCTTTGGATCTTATCTAACAGTGTATCAAAAGCTTTGCACCCTAAATTAAACTTAGGCTGATGGATAGTGGTTAATGAGGGAGTGAAAAACCTGGCTATTTTTATATCATCATAACCAATAATCGACAGATCATCTGGAATGGATATTCCGTGTTTGCTTGCCGTATTAATAACCCCCATTGCCATCATGTCATTACAAACAAAAATTGCACTGGGTAACTTTCCCCTGCTGAGTATTTTTTCAAATGCCTGCTGGCCACCTTCACACTCAAAATTGCCATCCGCCAGCCAGTTTTCATTTATAACAAGACCGGAATCAAGCATTGCCTGTTTATAACCTGCAAAACGTCTTTGTGCTGCAGGTTTATTCAACGGCCCGGTAATACAACCTATTTGAGTATGACCTTTTTTTATTAAATACTGCGTGGCCAAATATCCCCCCTGGTAGGAGTTATCCTGTATTTTATCCGCTGAAAAATGCGTTTCACCACAATCCATCACCACAGTAGGTACGGCATTATGGCGGGCAAAGATATCTAAATGCTGACTGACTATCTCATCGCTCATCAATAATAATCCGTCCACCCTTTTTTGCAGCAGCATATCGATATTAAAACGTAAACGTTCCAGATCCCCTTCGGTATTACACAAAAGTAAATTATAACCCTGCTCGTAACAGCGCCGCTCCACGCCCTTTACAACCTCTGCAAAAAAGGGATTTGTCGACGTCGTCACCAACATGCCAAAAGTGCGGGTGTTTTTAAGTTTTAGGCTTCGAGCCAACGCTGATGGGGCATATTGTACTTCGTCGACAGCCTTTTTTACGCGCAGCGTGATCTCTTCGCTGACATAACGCGTCTGATTTAAAACATGACTGACCGTTGAAGTAGACACGCCCGCGTGTTTTGCTACATCTTTGATGGTGGCCATTCTCTTATGCAAATCCTTATTCGTTGTTATCTCTCTGGGTCAAAAATTGCTCAACATCCTGCCGATAGGGAATGGATGTTTGCGCGCCCTTCCCAGTTACCGTTATCGCCGCCGCAGCATGGGCAAAACGAATCGCCTCTTCCATGGTCGCCTTTTCTAACAAGCGAGTCAATAAAGCGCCGTTAAAAGTATCACCTGCTGCAGTTGTATCAACAGCATTAACTAAAAAACCTTTTATCTGCTGGCCAATACCATTTTGGCTTACCCAAACGCCCTCACTGCCAAGCGTGATCATAACAGTTTTAATCCCCTTGTTGTGTAAAGCATCAGCGGCTTGCTGTGCAGATGACAGATCCGTGACCTGAATGCCCGTAAGCTGCTCAGCCTCTGTTTCATTAGGGGTAATGATATCGACGAGTTTTAATAATTGATCACTTAATGGCTGCGCCGGTGCCGGATTTAAAACAACCAACGTACCTGCCGAATGAGCAGTTTCTGCAGCACTTTTAATCGTTGCAATAGGCGTTTCCAACTGCATCAGCAACATCTCAGCTTCTTGTATCAGATACTCAAAAGGTTTTACACGGGCAGGTGTAAGGCAATTGTTTGCCTCTCCTGAAATACAGATACTGTTCTCCCCGGTTGCCGCAACCTGAATCATCGCAATACCGGTTGGGGTATTTTTTTCAACCATCACAGCATCAACATTCATGCCATCAGCTTTAAAAGCGTCACGAATATTAATTCCAAAACTATCATCGCCAACGCAGGCAATAAACGCGACATCTGCACCTAAACGCGCTGCCGCCACGGCTTGATTGGCCCCTTTTCCCCCGGGAATAACAGCATACCCACTGCCATGCAGGGTTTCTCCCGGACGAGGGAAAGAGGGTACTTGCAAAACATGATCGGCGTTAACACTACCCAAAACAACTAATTTATTCATAAAAAACCTTTTTAATTTAAGATTAAAACAGATTGTTTAAGGCTGTTTTCAACAAGCTTAAGCAATTTATTTTAGCCACCCTCTTGGAAATACAGCCTGAAAGCAAACTCTCAGGCTGTCTCATCTAATTTAAGAGAAATTCACTTAACAACCATCATTAACGGTACCGGAATGTAGG
>DATCZZ010000017.1:0-4528 GCA_036525635.1 Psychromonas sp.
ATTTGCGCGATGACACCAATGGATCCCAAAATTGCAAAAGGGGCTGAAATGATTTTATCAGCAACACATGCCATCATATAACCGCCACTGGCGGCAACCTTATCCACGGAGACAGTTAAGGGAATATTATGATCTTTCAAACGCTGCAGTTGCGAGGCGGCCAGACCATAGCCATGAACCATTCCTCCGCCACTTTCCAAACGGACAAAAACTTCGTCCCTGTCACTGGCTACGCCTAAAATTGCAGTTACTTCCTCTCTTAAAGAGGTCACTTCTTTCGCGTCAATACTGCCTTTAAAATCGATCACGTAAAGTTGCGGTAACCCCTCTTCCTCTTGCCCTGACTTGGCTGCTTTTTTAGCTTCTTTGTCTTTCTCTTTTTGTATTTTTTTCTCTTTTTTAAGACGGGCTTTTAACTGATGGTGGGTTAACAATTTTTCTTCTATATTTTTTTTGGTTTCCTTTAATTGCTCAGATAGATCAACTAACTCCAGTTCCCCCTTTTTATGCTTCTGCTTACTTGATAAAGCCATTACAGTCGCCACGATCGCAATGATGGTAAGCGCCAGAGTCAAGGCTTTGGCTAAGAATAAACCGTATTCGATTAAAAATTCCAAAATTGTATTCCTATAGTTAAATTTATTTGCCATATCATGACAAAAAGCGTTGCCGTGCACAAAAGAGATTGAGTGTTTTATTGAAATAAAGTTAATATTGTTACTTATTTAACAATATGAGAGACAATATGAAGGAATTTAAAGCACAACCTGATTGTTTGAAAGGAAAAACGATCCTGGTGACAGGTGCAGGTGCGGGAATCGGTAAGACACTCGCATTACAATGTGCAAACCTAGGTGCGAAGGTCATCTTATTGGGTAAAACAGTCAAGAAATTAGAAGCGGTTTACGATCAAATTGAACTACTTGATAAGCAACAGGCCGCAATTTTACCGGTTGATTTAAAAGGCGCTAACGAAGAGCATTATGTCGACTTGGCGGATACCATTAAACGTGAATATGGCCAACTTGACGCGCTGGTACATAACGCCAGTCAGTTGGGTACATTGGGGCCATTTGCGCAGATCGAAAAATCAACTTGGGATGAAATAATTCAAACCAATCTGACCGCGCAATTTATATTAACTAAATCATTAATTCCTGTCTTAGCGCTTGCACCGCAGGCATCGGTCATCTTTACCACGTCCAGTGTCGGTCACGTCGGCAGAGCATACTGGGGAGCTTACAGTATCTCCAAGTTTGCCACAGAAGGCATGATGCAAGTTTTAGCGGATGAATATGAGCACAGTTCGTTACGTTTTAACGCCATTAATCCGGGCGCTACGCGAACGGCGATGCGCGCCAGTGCGTATCCGGCAGAAGACAGCTCTTTATTAAAAACAGCAGAAGAAATTATGCCCAGCTACCTGTATTTGCTCAGTGATGCGAGTATAGGTGTGACTGGGCAGCGTTTAAACGCGCAGTAAAAATAGAGATGCAGTTAACAATAGATCCAAACAGTTTGGGGATATTGTTAACTGCAAATATAAAAACTACTGACTTATGCTATAGCGAATAGGTTATCAGTTAATACCTAAGCTGATCTAACAGGGACATTAAGCTAGCGTTTGTAGATATTTATCCCTTCCTCAGGACGGGTTTTAAGCAATTTGAGAGTCCACATATACTGCGCTCTATTTTCATCTATTACTTTTTCAATAGCGCGATTCATCAACTCAGTTTGATGCTGCTCATCACCATTAGGAAAGCTTTCAAGTGGTGCATGGCAGATAACATCAATTTTTGACGTTGCAGCGTTATAGGATGTGTAGATAGGAATAACAACCGCACGCCCTAATTTAGCGAGGCGCCCAATGACCGGCAAGGTCGCTTTTTTAGTGGCATAAAAATCACAGAAAATACTGTTTTCCCGGCCATGATCTTCATCGGGCAAATAATAGAAATGAGCTTTATCACGTAAGCTTTTGATCGCGGGTTTTAATCCTTCGGAACGATGATACAAAGTCCCCTTACCCGCAAGTTTTGTAAAACGTGTCCTGTAGCCTGTCACAAACCAGTCAAAAATAGGGTTGCGGTAGTCATTAAACATACTTGATAACGGGTAGCCTCTTGCAGAAATAGCAGCTGCCCCGGCAAAATCTACACCATAACAATGCGGCGCTAAAAAGATAATCGCCCTGCCCTGCGCTTCAGCTTCTTTAATATAATGTTCACCAATAAAATGAATGCGCTGAATTAAAAATTCCTGACTGCGGAAAGCAATTTCACCAAGGGATAATAATATTTGTGCCGCCGAACGCAGGTTTTCACGCATAAGCGCATCTTTTTCAGCTTGAGTGTATTCAGGAAAACACAACCCTAAATTGGTAAAGGCAATCTGTTTACGTTTATTGAGAAATTTAGCGCTATATATTTTATCGGCAACAAATGCAGCAAAGCGGTCTCGCCATTTAATAGGAAGATAGCTAAAAATAAATAATAACCCCAGTAAAAACCAAGTAGGCCAATATTTAGGAAGAAAATGCTGTTTTTTTAAAGAAGTATCAAACCTAGACTGATATTGTGTCATCATTAGACCTTTAAGACACTAAGAATGATTAGGGGGAAGTTGGGTGGTAGACTCCCCAGCAAACCCTCGGCACTTGAATCACTTGCTATGGCTGCTGCCTTCCGGCCCTGACCAGGTTAACAAGTTATCAATGCGAGGAACCAAGAAGCCTACCATTGTCACTGTTATCAAGCGGTTAGATAACGACTTGATAAAAAGAATTATACTTAATGAAGCGGACATTACAACTTCTATTTGGCAATTTAAGTGCAAGTGCCTAATAATTGCACGCAATGAGGAGCACATTACTGTTTATAACACGCAGCGCGCATGGAAGATGATCAATTCGACCTAAGGCAAATTAAATAAGATTTTTTACCAATTTGTCTGCTTTAAATCTGCGCATACGGATCAACAGTTTTTTAACATTAAGCGGATAGTCTGTAATACCCTCAATTTCATTGAAGTGTGTAATTTTCTGCGTATTTTTTAATATGATTGACAGTTCCTGATCCAGCAATCCCTTGATTTCCTGCTTGGGATCATCAATTAAAAGAGCATTTTCTATATCTAAACGCCATGCTCTGGGATTAAGATTGTGGCCAGTTAGCATAACAAATCGATTGTCAGAATAGATACCTTTTAAATGGAAACTGTTATTTTGATCTTTCCAAAGGTGAATATTTAATTGATCGCAGTTGATTGACTGCTGATGTTTCTGGACAAACTTTTTAAGATTACTTTCATAAAGGTAAGGCAAACCACCAATGGTTTTGAAAGGCAGATCATCCGGGATAAAGAAGTCATTTGCCGTTTTATCACCGACAACAATTGTAAGTTTCACACCGCGATTTAATAAAGCACTTATGTCACGTGAGATAGCACTTGGTAAATTGAAATATGGCGTAAATAAAATTAATTCCTCTTGGGTACTTTGAAAAATTTTGCGAATCGTTTTATTTAATTTATTTTTACGGGTGCCTAATCCAAATAATGGAGTAACCGCTAATTGATCCGTTAACACTTGCCCGCGATAAGAGTAAGCAGCCGTTTTCAAATTGCGGGTCAATATTTTATGGGCTGGTTTAAGCGATGTAAAATCCGCTATAACCTCGCTGTTTAAGGTTGCAACCGCGTTACTATTTAAAAATTGCTCCTGTAAAAATCGCACCAAAGAATCTGCTAATTCATTATTAGCAATTAACCAGTAGCGGTCTAAACGGTATCTATCATTGTTATTCAGGTAGATATTGTTAAAACTTGCGCCGCTATAGAGCACTTGATCGTCAAACACGAAACCTTTTAGATGCTGTACGCCGAACAATTCTTTACGTTTAACGGGGATACCAATTATCTTAACCCCCTGTCCCTCGGCCTTGGCAACTTCCTGATACCAAGTGGCATTGGTTGCCGCCGGTTTGCCCACTCCGATTAAACCGCGCTGTGCCCTGTGAAAATCTACACAGACAACCACATCTAATGAGGGTCTGTTTTTTTTAGCTTGATATAAGGCTAACAAAATCTCTTCACCAGCCTGATCATTTTCAAGATAAAGCGCAGCAAGGTAAATACGCTTTTCAGCGGCGCTTATCTGTTTTAATAATTCGGCTTTAAATGATTTAGTAGAAAAAAGGCACTTAACATCCTCAACGGCAAGCGGAATTTTTTTTAGATTATCAAGAAACAACAAACTTTGTTTAATTCGACTACTCATATATTTTTTATAAACTCAGATATGTTGGCAAAAACAAGATAAGATTGCCCAAGCAACCTTATCTTAATATCAACCAATTTAGGTTAGATCACTTTAGCGATGGCACGACATAAAGGTTGCATATTATCTTTTGTCATACCTGCTACGGAAATTCGGCCTGAACCAACAATATACACAGCAAACTCTTCTTTTAAACGGTTTACTTGCTCAACCGTCAAACCTGAGAAGGAAAACATCCCATTCTGACCG
>DATCZZ010000018.1:0-3279 GCA_036525635.1 Psychromonas sp.
TGGAAGATATGATTTATGAATATTATTTAAGGTATCGTGTTGTTTCTGATGAAGTTGCGAATCGTCTATCGCAAGAGCATAAGGTAATAAAAGAAGCAACCATCGAACTTGACGAATTGCTGGATATGATTTTACTTGATGCCGTAGTACCAAAAGAGCAATGTATCAACAAGTTAAAAAACTTTGTAAATTTGCAGACCGCACATATGAATTATGAAGAGCTGGAAATATTGCCGAAGATTAAAGCCAGTTTAACAGAAGATGACTGGCGCAATCTTGAAAAACAATGGCAGTATGACGGACATGCAGATCCCCTGTTTGGTGATAATATTTCAGAGCAATACAAGGTATTATCTGAGCGGATCCAAGGAAGTTAAACTTAAAAATTAATTGCCGAAAACCAGTAAAAACCACCGAAAAGGTGGTTTTTACTTTTTCATTATCTCAGCAATCAAACAGCAAGGGGGGCTATTGAAAATAATCTTCCATCCAACTTTCGAGAATAAGGGCGGCTGAGACACTGTCAATTTTGCCTTTTTCAAGGGCTTTGTAACCTCCGTGTGTAAAGATAAACTCTTTTGCACTGGCGGTGGTTAAACGCTCATCCTGCAAGACCACCTTAACACCAAAACGGCCATTTAAACGGTTTGCAAATTTTTTCGCTCGTTGTGTAATTGGCTGTTCGCTGCCGTCCATGTTTAAGGGTAAACCGACAACAACCAAGTCAGGCATCCACTCTTTGATTACCTTTTCAACAATACTCCAATTCGGGATACCGTTATTTGCTTTAATGGCGGGTAATGGTTGGGCGGTGGCGGTTATCATCTGCCCTGTTGCTACACCGATACTTTTGGTTCCAAAATCAAAACTTAGTAAGTTTGATGGGGCTTTCAATGGTTCTGTCATCTCTTTCCTATTGAGGTTGTAGCTTAAAATGATGCTGTTATTAGGATCATTGTTGGTTGTTGCTGGCGCTCATCAAATATAGCCTTATATTTTACTGAGTTAGTTAATAAAGGTTATGCGTGGCCTATTTCGCTTGATAGTTGTTCCGGATTGATTCCCAATCGTTGCAACGCTTCAATCCAACGCCGTTCAACGGGGGTATTGAATATAAGGTCGTTTTGGCTCTCCATTGTAAGCCAATGGTTGGCATTCATCTCCTCTTCCAGCTGCCCGGAGCTCCAGCTTGCATAACCGAGTGTCACCATATATTTTTCAGGTTCATTTTCGGTGCCCAGTGTTTCTAAAATTGCATTGGAATTGGACATCATCAGTTGATCATTCAGTTTGGTGCTCTGTGAATTATCTGCAACAGGAGAATGGAGGATAAATCCGCGTTTAAGCTCCAGGGGCCCGCCTAAAAAGACCGGATTAAGCAATGGTGGTTCAGGGTGATGTTTCACGCTGTCGATATGATTTAATAGCTCCTGCAGGGTTAACTTTACCGGGAAGTTAATAATAAATCCCATTGCTCCATGTTCATCATGTTCACAGATGTAAACAACAGAGTGTTTGAAATAGGGATCTGTTAGAGAGGGCATGGCAATTAAAAAATGATCCTTAAGTGTGCTGAGCACATTCGCGCCGCTGTGCGTTTTCGGATTGGTGATTTTTTCATTCTCCATGTGGCAGCCCCCTTTGTCGCCATACCCTAAGTATGGCAACAATTATAAATATTACTGTTTTTTTGTAATACGTTTTTCAATAGCATCCATCAGCTTAGCGCTAATGTTGGTACCGAATGCCTTATCAATCTCCTGGATGCACGTCGGGCTGGTAACATTTATTTCTGTTATTTTGTCACCTATAACGTCGAGCCCGACAAAAATAAGACCTTTCTCTTTTAGTTTAGGGCCAATAGTGTTGGCAATGTGCCAGTCACTTTCAGAAAGGGGTTGTGCGACACCGCTACCGCCCGCTGCCAGGTTACCACGTGTTTCCCCCAAAGCCGGGATACGCGCCAGCGCGTAGGGCATGGGCTCACCGTCAACGATCAGTATACGTTTATCACCCGCTTTTATTGCCGGGATAAATACCTGCGCCATGCAATAGCGTTTTTGGTGCTCGGTTAAGGTTTCAATAATCACACCAATATTGGCATCTTCTTCTTTGATGCGGAATATTGAAGCTCCCCCCATACCATCAAGTGGTTTTAAGATGATATCTTTATGTTTTTGATGGAATTCACGAATTTTTTTGCTGCTGCGTGTTACTAAGGTTGTAGGAGTGAAGTTACTAAACCATGCGGTAAATAGTTTTTCATTGGCATCACGTAAACTTTGCGGTTTATTGACAATTAAACAGCCTTCATCTTCAGCACGCTCTAACAGGTAAGTCGCATAAATATATTCAGTATCAAAGGGGGGATCTTTGCGCATTAATACCACATCGAGATCAGAAAGAGGGTGATCAACCGTATCTTCGAGCTGATACCAGTTTTTGGCATCGCGTTGTACCGTTAGTTTTTTACTGCTGGCAAAACAGCGCCCGTTCTCCAGGTAAAGATCCTGCATCTCTAAATAGTAAAGCTCCCAACCGCGCGATTGTGCTTCCAATAACATAGCAAAACTAGAGTCTTTATGAATGTTAATGTCTGAGATTGGATCCATTACGATCCCAATTTTAATGGTCATTTTATATCCTATTTATTGCTTTTATTATCTTATGCAAGATCGCCAAAACGACATTGCAGGGCTGTAATTGCACTTAATGCGGCTGTTTCCGTACGCAAGATTCGCGGGCCTAATAAGGTTTCGGTAAAGTTTAAGGATTCAGTCAAGCTTATCTCTTCATCGCTTAAGCCACCTTCAGGGCCGATCAGCAAACGAATACGTTTGATGTTTTCAGGTAATGTATTAATAGAGTATTTGGCACGTGGATGCAGGGTTAATTTAGTTGCCTCTTCCTCAGCTGCGCACCAAGTATTTAAATTAGCTGTTTCGTGGATAACCGGAACGATATTACGGCCCGATTGTTCGCAGGCTGCAATTGCTATTTTTTGCCACTGCTGCTGTTTTTTAGCCATACGCTCAGCGCTGAGTTTTACACCACAGCGCTCGCTTGTTAATGGTGTTATTTCATTCACGCCCAGTTCTACGGCTTTTTGAATGACAAACTCCATGCGTTCGCCACGTGAAATGACCTGACCTAAATGCAGGTGCAGCGGACTTTCATTATCGCTTTCATCAAATGAATTGATTAATGCGCTGCAGCTACGTTTCTGCACGTCGGTTAAAGTCGCCAGAACTTGCCCGCCAAGACCATTAAAGAGAATTA
>DATCZZ010000019.1:0-2050 GCA_036525635.1 Psychromonas sp.
CCATACACAGAGAAAGTCTGTCCGGCTGCTTGTCTCCTACTGAGATCTACAACTCGATGCTGTTCAGCTCTGGTGGCTTAACCAAGGTACTCAACCGTGTAACCAAAGCGGGGCTGGTGGAGCGCATTGACAATCCAGAGGATAAGCGCAGTAAATTGGTAAAATTGACCGACACAGGCAGGATTCTGATTGTTAAGGTTATGCAGGAGCTGCATAGCAGTGAGCAAAAGAAAATGGCGGTTTTATCCGATCTGGAAAAACAGCAGCTGAACTCGCTGCTGGTTAAATTTATCAGTGCCTGGGAGTAGTTTTAGCTGGGCAGGAGTTAATAGCAGAAATTCTGCAAATTAGTTAGGTTGCGGCACTGCTGTATTAATCTGTTTTCTAACATTTTCAGCAAGCATACCGGAATGAGTATATGGGAGGAGAGGTTTTTTTTTCGTTCTTGGATCGTAAAACATGGTATTGGCATGATTGAGTCGATTACCCAACGCGACGATATCGAGAATATAAATTTTCCCCCGTTTAATGGCTATCTCATGGTGTTTTTCGATTCTTTTAAGTACTTCATTAATGCGTGGCCGAGAAATACCTGTTGCCAGGCATAGTTGCTCCTGCGTGATTGCAATGAAGGTTTTAGCCCCACTGATGGTTTGTTTCTTTTGCGCTAAGGAAAGTAACATATAGACAATACGAACTTCTTTATCGTGAAGCGCGGTGAGTTGTGATTGTAGATAAACCGGCTGCATGTTAACGACACAATAATACAACAACTTGTAAATTTCTGGTTCTGTTTTTGTCAGTTGTAAAATTTTTTTAGTTGGGAAAAACAGGTATTCGATAGGCTCAAGTTCAATCGCTAATAAAAATAGTTCCCGTTTATTCATAAAGGTACTTGCGCCAATCCAATCATGAATCCCAATCACTGAGCCTAGGGTATTATTCATCTGCTGCGACGTGTAATACAAAATGGCCAGCCCACGTTTAATGTAACAAATACCTGAATTTTTAATCATGCAGCAGCATCCCCGGCCTTGCTGGGCTGCATTAAGCAGCAGCTCTTTTAAGTGGCTGGAAATTGGACAAGGCCAGTGCTGTCTGTCGATACTAAATTCATTCATATTATGCCTGTTATTGGATGAATTATGCTTTAAGCATAGTGCATGCTGTTTTACCACTCAACTTTTTATAGTCCATTTAAGAACGATTTTTAATAACAAACCCGATAAATTATCATCCATTAATACTGATTAAGATCAATAATGGCATGGCATTGATTGATTTTCTCCACACCATCCGGCTTGCTGGCGAGGCAGTGAAAGATCGCTCTGTTTATCACTTCTGCTTTATTGGGCAGCGTATCGTAAGTTTGTGTTCTTTAAAGAACAGAGTTCGCTTTTTGAGCTGGTTATTATTTGCCCGGTTTAAATGACCTCTGAATAAAGTGACTGGCAACACTGTGAATATAAGGGCTTGAAAATATGTCAAATATATATGATCTTTCTATTTTGCCTAATCAGCATGCAATTAACTCTGTCGCTGATTTACATGATGATTTTATTGCAGATTGTGCTGATTTTGAGATGTTGTTATCCAGATTAAAATTGAACATTGTTAGCTCCGGTGATTTGTTAACCCAAGACTACCAACGCTGGTTTTTTACACGCGGCATGGATTATTTCTATAACCCGAAGTTGTTTGTTTATGCGCCGTTAAATTGCACCTGGGTTTTTCTAAGTGAATTATTTAAACTATATAAAATAGACTACATTAGTAAAAATGTGCCCAAGATGGTCATTAAATGCGTATTATTACGGTTGTCCGATTTTAAGCATCCACAATTTGTTTCATAACTATGCAACTTAAATTTTGCTTCGAAAGGAAAAGTAAAGCATCAGGTGAGGGCTTAATCTGGTGCTTTATTGCTTCTGAACTACCGGTATATGCAAAATCAACTCAGCAACTCTGTTTTCAGCACTATATTTCAGCACTATAAATTCTTCTGATGCACGTTGAAAATTATTTAACGGCAGTGCAGGGATTCCCTAAT
>DATCZZ010000020.1:0-6117 GCA_036525635.1 Psychromonas sp.
TCCCGGGATTTTTATATTCTGGCCAATTGCCAGTGCAGTCGAAGACAAATTATTAAAGGTTTTCAGGGCATCCGTCGTTGTGCCGTACTGCGCCGCAATCACAGACAAGGACTGACCGCGGGTCACCTTGTGGATACGATCGGGTTGCTCGCGACGAACCGTCTGCCTGGGCGGCTCGGGTGTTACAACCAGCTGATAATTAGGCGGAATATTTAAAATCTGACCGACATTCAGCGAAGTTGACTTGAGATTGTTATACTCCTTTAAACTGCTCAAACTGACGCTATAACGTTCAGCCAGCGCTGATAAGGATTCTCCGCTGCGCACAGTATGTTTGATGGCACGTTTTTTCTGGGCAAATAGTGTATCCTGTGGAGGAGACAGGGTGAAGTGTTTATAGATCCCCTTAAAGACAGCATCTGCAATTTTATTTTGATGCCCAGCTTGATTTAACAATCTTTCTTCAGTGCGGTTAGTAATAAAACCCGCTTCCACTAAAATAGAGGGGATATCGGGAGATTTTAACACTGCGAGACTGGCATGAACCGGCTCAGGTTTGTGTAAGGTTGTCACTTGCTTTAACTCGCCGACAACCAGATCCCCTACCTTAAAACCGACATCCATGGCGTTCCCCATGGACATATCCAGGACCATTTTTTGCAGGTAGGGCAAGTTGTTTGTATCCTGCATTATCACCCCCGCACCGCCGATCAATTCGGAGCGCGCTTCATGATTTTCCATCCAGCGGCCCTGTTCGGTCGTCGCTCTGCGCATGGAAAGCACCAGCACGGATGCGCCACGGGGCCGGGTAGAGGTGAATCCATCGGCATGAATAGACACAAGAAAGTCGGCTTTCCCCTTGCGGGCAATTGCCGAGCGCTTATTCAAATCAACAAAATAATCACCGTTCCGGACTAAAAATGCGCTCATGCCGGTTTGTTGATTAACCCTGCGATGCAGGCGTCTGGCGATCTGCAGGGTAATGTTTTTCTCATAGCTGTATTTACCCACAGCACCGGGATCATCACCACCATGTCCGGCATCTATCGCAATAATAATGTCACGCCCTTGGGATGGTTGATGCTGCGGTTCTGTGCTGCTCGCTGTGCTTAATTCGTTATGCGGTAAGTCTATCACCAGCCGGTGGCCATAGGGTTTTGCCGGGGGTAAGACGAATATTTTTGCCTGGCTGGATTTATTTAAATCCACGACCAGACGATAGGTGTCTTTCTGCCCGCTGGCACTTTCCCGAAGATTATTCACCAGCGGACCGGCATGCTTGATCTTCTTTAAATCGACCGCCGTTGTCGTTGATTTCAGATCGATAACCAGGCGATCCGGGTGCTTTAAATAATGGGTTTGATAGTCAGGTTTAGAGGAAAGATCTAAAACAACACGGGTATTGTCAGGAGAAGGCCATGCACGTACCGCATTTAATTTGTTTGTTTGCGCCGCACCTGCAGTCGAGACCATGCCTTGCATAAACAAAGCAGATAAAAAAAGCAAACGTATAAAAAGTCCTGTTGTTAATTTCATAATTTATTTAAAACCCGCTGTCCAGCGTCCGTATTGGCCCGCAACTCGACCACCCTTTGCTGGTCGACGTAGCGTAATGTTAAATCAATATCAGGAGGAGGTAAAACCCCCTCACCACGCTCAGGCCATTCCACTAAACAATGACTTGTTGCAGTAAAATAATCACGGATCCCCATAAACTCCAACTCTTCAGGATCACCTAAGCGGTATAGATCAAAATGGTAAACCTGCCAGTCGCCCAGTTCATAGGGTTCAACCAAAGTATAAGTCGGGCTTTTTACATTACCTTTATGGCCTAATCCCTGGATAAAACCACGTGTCAGCGTGGTTTTACCTGCCCCCAAATCCCCATGTAAATAAATACAAATAGGTTGTTCACAAGCGGCGCTTAAACGGCCTCCGAAAGCAACAGTCTGTTCGGCATCTATTAATTGTTCTTTAAAAAAATTTACCATGATGGATTTACTAACTTCCTAATATAAGGGAAAAGATCACTGGCTAATAAGCCGCGCTCATCCTGCTGTGCAGCCAGGTCTGCAGCATAACCATGAATACAGACCGCAAGCCTTGCTGCATCAAGCGGATTTAAGCCTTGTGCCAATAAACCGCCTATAATACCAGAAAGCACATCCCCCATGCCACCACTTGCCATACCGGGATTACCAACATTTGCCACAAAGGTCTGCTTGCCATCACAAATTAAGGTCCCCGCACCTTTTAAAATCACAACTCCGCCAAAACGTGCTTGTAAATTTTGCACAGCAGTAAACCTGTCCATTGCAATATTATGAGTAGAGGAAGCAAGTAATTTAGCGGCTTCACCGGGATGCGGGGTTAATACCCAATTATCTTTACGGGTCGGTTGCCGCGCCAATAAATTTAAGGCGTCAGCATCCACCACACAGGGTAACCCGCTGCTTATGACGCGCTCCAATAACCCCCGTGCCCACTCATCCTGTCCCAGTCCGGGTCCAATCACCAAAGTAGTTGGCCAATCGCCAAAGTCACTCCGCCCCTCTGCCTTCACCAGATCCCCCAGGAGCATCAATTCCGGGCGCCCGGCAATGACCAAGGCTTGATTTTCCTGACGGGTAAGTACTTTGACCAATCCAGAGCCGCTGCGCAGTGCAGATTCAGCAGCTAAACGGACTGCCCCGGGCATACCGGTATTCCCCCCGATTATTAAAGCTCGGCCAAAATGACCTTTATGGCTGTCACGCTGACGTTTGGGTAATAAATGCTTAAGATCCTGATAGGTAACTCTGCTGCCAGCACTTTTTGCCAGGGCTGAAAATTGTTCGGTAATACCTAAGCCTGAAAAATAGAGCTGCCCGCAATGTGCAGCGGCAGCACCCGTAAACAGACCCGGTTTTAACCCCACAAAGGTAATAGTGGCATCCGCGTTTACCGCCACATTGTTTATTGCGCCACTGTCTGCATGTAGTCCGGAGGGAATATCAACACTTAACACGCGTTTACCTGACCGGTTGATTTTTGCAATTATCTCCGCAAATTCGGCAGAGATGGGCCCTGATAATCCCGTCCCTAATAATGCATCAACAATAACATCAGCACTGGCAAAATCTGCCTGTTCAATTGTTGCAATTTCACCCTGCGCCTTCTGCCATGCATCCTTTGCTTTGGCGGCATCATTACGTAAATGTTCAGGCTCACCCATCTGGCAAAGCTGCACATCAATTCCCGCATCTTTGGCCATTGCCGCAAAAATATAACCGTCTCCACCATTATTGCCATGCCCGGCAAGCACCAGTACTTTTTTAGCCCCCGGAAAGTGTGATTTAAAGACCTGATAACAGGCTTGTCCGGCACCTTTCATTAAATCATAGAGCGTCATTCCGGCTAAGACTGCAGCCTCACCTTCAAATTTTTTGATCTGCTGAGCAGGATATAAAGAATGTGGTAAACTGCTCTTTGTTTTGATCCAATCCGTACGCATATTTGTCACCCTATAAGAGCTAACTATTAAAATGGTAAATCAAAAAAATCCAGTAGAGCCTAATAAAGCACTCGATTTATCAGCGTTATCTGAAAATATCAAACTATGGGGCAAAGCTCTAGGTTTTCAGGAAGTCGGTATCTCAGATATTGATCTGAAACAGCATGAAAGTAAACTGCAATCGTGGTTAGATAACAATTATCACGGTGAAATGGATTATATGGCCAAGCATGGTATGAAACGTGCCCGCCCGGATGAGCTGCTGCCCGGCTCACTCTCTGTCATTTCCGTGCGCATGGATTATTTGCCTGAGAATGCCCAGTTTGCGCACAATCTGAAAGATAAAAACAGCGCTTATATCAGCCGTTATGCACTGGGCCGAGACTACCACAAGGTGGTACGCAAAAAACTCAAACAACTAGGGCAAAAAATCGAGCAGGAAGTCGGCCGGCTGGGATACCGTCCCTTTGTCGATAGTGCCCCGATCCTGGAGCGCCCCCTTGCTGAAAAAGCCGGGCTGGGCTGGGTTGGTAAACACTCACTGCTAATTGATGCTAAAAAAGGTTCATGGTTTTTTATTGGCGAACTGCTGATCGATTTACCGCTGGTGATTGATCAACCCGTTGAAAACAGATGCGGGAGTTGTGTGGCCTGCTTAAAAATCTGCCCGACACAGGCGATTGTCGCCCCCTATGTTGTCGATGGCCGCCGCTGTATCTCTTATCTCACCATAGAACTGCAGGGCCCTATTCCGGTTGAGTTTCGCAAAGCCATCGGTAACCGCATCTACGGATGTGATGATTGTCAACTGATCTGCCCCTGGAACCGTTTTGCCAATACCACCCGGGAAGATGACTACCAGGCGCGTCAACAACTGCAGAACAGATCTTTATTAGAACTGTTCTGCTGGACCGAGCAGGAATTTTTATCCTACAGCGAAGGCTCCCCCATCCGCCGTATCGGTTACCAGCGCTGGCTGCGTAATATAAGCGTTGCTCTGGGTAACGCGCCAACCAGTGCCGCCATCGTAACGGCTTTGCAAGATAAACTCGCGGAAAATCACTCTGAGTTATTAAATGAGCACCTGCAGTGGGCGCTCGCACAGCACCGAAATCAAATCCCGCAGGTAAATGAGCGGCTTACCCAGCGCTTGATTAATGCTGTCGAAAAAGGTCTGCCCAGGGACGCATGATGCCCTTTATATACCCAAACCACTTGAAGATGCAGAATCAGCATCTTCAAGTGGTTTGGGTATAGATGCTAAAAAATAGTATACAATTTAGCGCTTTAGTGGTGCATTTTCTTGACAGAAATGAGATTGTCGAAAAAGATTGAAGGTAGCGTTCACTAAATAATTTGGAGATTTTATGATCTATGTACTTTTCCGCTGGGAGCTCAAACCCGGCTGCGAGCAGTCTTTTAAAGAGGGCTGGACAGAAATAATTCATCGCAATATCGAAAAATACGGCGCACTGGGATCCCGTCTGCATAAAACCAAAGATAATCAATGGATCTCTTATAGCCACTGGATCAGCGAAGAGCATTTTATCCACGCGCGCAACCTGCATGATCAGCATGAGGAGGCACGAGTCAAAATGGTCAAGGCTATTATTAAAGCCTATCCTCCGATAGTGATGGTACCGGTGTTAGATAACATGGTAGTGACAGATCCCGCGCAGCCGCAGACCTATTTATAAGCGAGGCCGCCCATTTTAATCTTCTTAGGCCATAGACAAAAATAGACACAGACAAAATTTGCAATTATTGTATTGTGCAATGCGCTTAAGCAACAAACAGGATGCCTAAAATGAGTAAGACGTTAGACGCACAGCAAGTACAAATGATTCAACAATATGATGCCCAGCAGCGTTATAACTATCTACTGAAAGAAGTCATTAACAATGCGCAAATTTGGTTGCTGGTTGATGAACATGGTTGTGTGATGCTTAATACCGAAGAGGAAGATTGTGTACCTGTTTGGCCCAATAAAGAGTTCGCGCAAGCCTGGGCAACGGAAGAGTGGTCACATTGCAAGGCGGAAGCCATTTCATTGGAAAAATGGCATAACCGCTGGACGCACGGTTTAGAAGAAGATGAACTGGCCATTGTGGTTTTTCCGGATCAGCATAATGAAGGGTTAATATTCTTCCCCGATGAATTTGATTATGAACTGCGCCAGCAGGCGAAAAAAACAGCCGCTAAAAAACGTAAATAGAGGTAACTGTATAAAAATCCCGATCATGACATCGGGTTTTTTATACAATTCCATTTAATAGTCAAAAGTTGCATAGGAAAAATGAATGAGGTCAAGGCGAGTTTCCCCCGCCCCTGTTCCTATATTGAATCATCAGGTCTGTCTAAACATGAATCAAAACCAGCTCACAATCCAGCAACGCTTTAATTTTAATCTGCTTTATGACGGTCACCTCCAAGGCATCGCCCTTTTTGAGTGTTACTTTTTGATCGCCAATAGCACTGATCTCAAATTCCCCTAAAGAAGCTAACAGATAAGCTTGCCCCTGGATAAGATGAGTGATTTCAGTGCCCTGTTTTAAGCGCCCGCCAAAGATGCGGGCCTGCTGATGAATAAACAGGGCAGAATCTTTATCCTGGACAAATCCAGA
>DATCZZ010000021.1:0-3823 GCA_036525635.1 Psychromonas sp.
GACTGAGAGTGGCTATAAAACAAAAAGAGACAATCTGGCTGCAGGGTAAAACAGCCGATCCCGCGCTTAGACGTTTTCAGAAGGGGTTAATAAGCGTCGAATCTGTTTTTCAAACCATTCATATCTTACCGGTAAGGGGCGATAACGTTTTTTTGTCAAAAACAATGGTTCAGCAACAGGATTATTCAGCGCCACAATGTTTAATAAATGTGGTTGCTGGAATTGCTTCACTGTACGTTCCGGCAGCACCGTGAAACCAACACCTTGCGCCACCGGCAATAATATTTGAGTTAATTGATTAACATAACCCCTTATCACTATGCTTTCTACTTTTTGGCCCTCACAAAAAGCATTCCTTTTGTTAATTTTATTTAAAAAGTGCAACCCGTCGGGGTGATTAATAAAGCCTAATTTATTTAATAACGCCAAATTCACCCTCTTCACCCCGCCACTGGCAGGTATTACTAATTGTAATAACTCGCTACCAATCTCGACTTGTTGTAAATTTTCTGATTCAAGGCGCTGTGTAACAATACCGATATCCACCTTATCATTCAGCAAATCCTTTATAATATTGTTATTAGGTGCGGCTTCAACTGACACGTTCAGGTTTGGATGAAGGGATTGATAGCTGATGAAATGCGGATAAAGAAACATGGCCAACGCACCTGAACAGGCAAAACGACATTCTCCGCTATAAGGATCATCGAACTGCAAATCTTGCTCTAGCTGCTGCTGTAACTGCGCATTATTAACAGCGTAGCGATAGAGCTTTTGCCCCGCCAGACTCAGTTCAAATTGTTTGCCTAAGCGTTTTAATAATGGTGTTTTTAATTGCCTTTCCAATTTTTGAATATGCTGGCTGACACCGGGCTGTGTCATATTTAACTTTTCTGCGGTTAAGGTGAAATGCTTCGTTTCCACGAGTGTCATAAAAGTTAATAACCACTTTTCATTAATCATCACACTATCCTAATTTATCAACCAAAGTTTCATAACAAAATATTATCATAAAGATAATAATTGATAATTTTTATCTTCTTGTTGGGCGCTGTAAACTGCCACTACGTTATATAAACTGGAGAATAAAATGACTACCCCTTATCCGAGAACATTTTCCCATATTGGTATATCAGTGCCGGATCTTGAAGCTGCTGTTAAATTTTATACTGAAGTACTGGGTTGGTATATTATCATGGCACCCAGTGAAGTTGTCGAAGATGACAGTGCAATTGGTGAAATGTGCACTGATGTATTTGGTGCCGGCTGGGAAAGATTCCGTATCGCCCATCTTTCAACGGGGGATCGTATTGGTGTTGAATTATTTGAATTCAAAAACCAGGAAAACCCGGAAAACAACTTTGAATACTGGAAAACCGGCCTGTTTCATTTTTGTGTGCAGGATCCAAATGTAGAAGAGTTGGCTGAAAAAATCGTAGCCGCCGGTGGTAAACGTCGTATGAAAGCGCCGCGTTATTATTACCCGGGTGAAAAACCATTCCGCATGATCTACATGGAAGACCCGTTTGGTAATATTTTAGAAATTTACAGCCACAGTTATGAAATGCATTATGCAAGTGGGGCCTATACCCGAATTACTTGAAGATGCAGAAATCAGCAAGAGGATACATGCTGATTTAGCTTTAGAGTTATAAACAAGTCTGGATTATAGGAGTCTATAGTCCAGTTAAATTGCTATTAAAAAATTCAGATAAGTATTTTTGCGTAAATAACGCTTTAAATGACGTGACAGCCAGAATTCAGCAAGCGTATGATCTTTTACAATACTTCTAAAATGCAATGAATTAATACTCACATCTGTCTCATTAGTAACCTTAAAAGTAGCATAGGCAATGATTGTCCCATCTAAACGAATCACAAGTAATTCAGTACATTTATTATCAAATTCTGTTGTCTGCTGTTGTGCGGTCTCATTAAGCAATGTTTGGCATAGTGGAGAAAAAATAGAGGTCAACTTGACATTAATGATTTTATGCATATTTTCCATTCAAAAAATTTAGTAAAAAAATAGTGTGATGTGTGTCGCATTTTACGGGTAAAAGAAAAGAGGTCAAGTCTGTTTTCTATTCTTTTCGCTTTATAAAAAATAGTAGAATATTTTGACTGTACTTTGAGAAAATAGTATTTCACTGGGATCTAATAAAAGCAGGCAGAACGGGGATAAAATAGTCCCCCTTGCAATCTCATCATAAAAATTTTAACTAAGCAATTTGAGGTGCAATGCTTTTAAACAAGAGCCTCAATTTTTCTCTATCATAATTGCACATTGATACTCCCCGGCTCAGTCGGGTGACGGGCATAGCTTGGCCCCTGGCACGGCAGGCTATCTCTTTACCCGAGCAAAAGTACAGAGGAAAAAAACTATGTTTAGCTATAGTGCCAATCCGCATAAATCTCAGCTTAATCTTGCTGCTTATCATCAGCAATAATTGCGTTTTATCAATCTCCACAGACTGTTATTTAATGCCAAAGCATCTCTGTTGTTGTTTTTATTTGCGTAATTTTTGACTATTTTCCGCTTCATATGAGCCAATATAGCAGGGAGAAATGTCAAGCCGATTGTTCGTATAACCATTGGGTAAAGGCTTTGAATTTTGGGCGTGACTCCATCCCTTTCGGGCAAATTAGCAGATAGTTCATGCCTGCCGGAATGCTGGCAAAAGGGGCAATAAGTTCACCGCTGTCGAGATAAGGTTGAATTAACCTCGTTCGCCCCATGCCAATCCCCATGTGATTACGAATAGCGGAGACCGCCATTTCGCCATGATTAAAAACATAATAATGGGGATGAGGGGTAATTGGCTGGTGTTGATGATTGAGCCAAAACTGCCATTCATAATCAAAACTGGCAGAATCGAGCGATTCAGTACAGTGGATTAAATTGAGGTTATTTAAACTGTTTATATTACCACTAATATTGTATTTTTTAGCATATTCCGGTGTACATACCGGAGTGAGGAACTCCTCTAGTATGATTTCATTGTGCATATCCGGATGCTGATCACGGCTATAATAGATGGCTAAATCTACCGGCTCATGCTGAAAATCCAAAGGGCTGGCTTTTACCCTGATTTTAAGGTTTAAGTTAGGGTAGATAGCCTGAAAATCGGGCAGTTTTGGCATCAGCCAAGATTGCGCAAAGGTAGGGGCAATGCCAATATAGAGCTCACCACTGAGCTCATTAAATTTAATATCATCGATATCCGAAAAGATAGTGGAAAAAGCGCTATTAACGCTTTCCCACATGCGTTTCCCCTCTTCTGTAAGTTCTAACTTTCTCGTTAAGCGGACAAACAGTTTAAATCCTAGTTGTGCTTCAAGTTGCTTTATGCGCTGACTGACCGCGCCCTGTGTTAAATACAGTGTTTCAGCAGCTTTGGTAAAACTTAAGCATTTTGCTGCTACATTAAATGTATATAAATTGGCAATGATCAACTGTTTACGATCCATTATCTTTCCTATGCATTAGTTTGGCTAATTCATGAGTGGTTTTTATTCGGTTGTAAAGCCAATTTTATTGCTTTTAAATTAGCACATCTTATTTTAAATACAATTTGCAATTTTTTAAGGAGTTTTTATGTCTTTTCGTTTTCCTGATAATTTTTTATGGGGTGGTGCTACGGCTGCCAACCAAATTGAGGGTGGCCACACTGCCGACGGCAAAGGGTTATCTACTTCCGATGTGCAACCCTTTGGCTCCTTCGGAGAGCTGATTACCCGCAAGGAGGGCGATTTTAACCTTAAAGATATCGCCATTGATTTTTATCATCGCTATCCGCAGGACATTCAGCTTTTTAAAGAG
>DATCZZ010000022.1:0-5081 GCA_036525635.1 Psychromonas sp.
ATTCTGTTTATAACATGATTCTTTATTCTGTCTTTTCTGGCAGGCCTTCACCGAGTATCTCTTCGAGTATCTCCGCTGCGTCTCGAACAAAGCCTGCACATTTATCGAAAGCCCCCTCTTTCTTCGCTGCCAGTTTTCTACCTTCACCACGCCCGATCGGACCTAATTTTTCAGTGGTCGTCGCTTTGACATTCACATTTTGCACCTCAGTTTCGAGGAGAGCTGAAATTTCGGCGCACATATCGGCAATAAAAGGTGCCATTTTGGGAGCCTGGGCAACAATAGTAAGATCTACATTGCCAATAATATAACCACGTTGTGTGACCTGCTGAAAAACATTTTTTAATAATTTGCGGCTATCAATTCCAGCGTACTGAGGGTCATTGTCTGGGAAATGACGCCCGATATCACCCAATGCCAACGCCCCTAACAGGGCGTCGCACAAAGCATGCAAAGCAACGTCACCATCAGAATGTGCAAGCAACCCTTGTACATGGGGAATTTTCACCCCACCAATAGTGATCGGTCCTTGCCCTGCAAATTTGTGAACATCAAAACCATGTCCGATTCGAATCATATGATTATCCAATAGTGCTACTCATCGCCATTCTACTTCTTTTGCAAATCAGAATTTCAGTGAATAACAGTAAAAATATTTATACTCGAGCAAAACAGCTCAAAGAACACAATAAAAAAGTCATAAGCTAACGCATTTGCGATAAATACAGCTCGGCAAGCTGTAAATCTTCTTCTCGTGTTACTTTCAAATTATCACTGCGCCCTTCAACAATGGCTACAGGCTCACCGGCCATCTCCATAGCGGAGGATTCATCAGTAATGTTGTGCAGCTCTTTAGCACTGGTAATCGCTTTTAATAGCGCTTTATTTTGAAACATTTGCGGCGTTAAAGCATGCCACAAATTTTCCCGCTCAACCGTCTTGGCAATCTGTCCATTCCAATCACAACGTTTCATCGTATCGCACACTCTTGAGGCGAGAATCGCACCTTGCTTTAAAAATAACACCTTAGTAATTAACTTATCGATATCAGTGCGAGTAACGCAGGGTCTGGCGGCATCATGCACTAATACATAATCATTTCCATCAATCACTTGCAGTGCAGACAACACTGAGTCTACACGCCTGGCCCCGCCCTCTACTACTTTTATTTTGGGGTGCTTAGCAATATCAAGCTGCGCAAACCACAAATCGTTTTTAGCAATAGAAACGACTACTTGTGTTATATCAGGGTGTTCAATAAAAGGAGTGAGGCTATGTTCAATAATCGTTTTCCCTAATACAGTTAAATATTGCTTGGGGATATCTGCACCGACCCGTTTACCAATGCCCGCCGCGGCAATAACAGCTACTAATTTTACTTCACTCATCCGTTTTATCTTCTTTTCTTCTAATGGCCTAAAAATTTTTTAATCTTCTTTGGGGACGATGCGAAAGAAAGTCTCCCCCTCTTTCACTAACCCCAACTCGTTTCGAGCACGCTCTTCTATCGCTTCGGTTCCCTCTTTGAGATCTTGTATTTCAGAAAACATCATCAGATTACGTTGTTTTAATTCACTGTTACTTTCTAATACAAGTGCAACCTCCTCCTGCAATGCGTGCCTGTCCCGTAATCCATTTTTTCCCAACCATAAATGGTATTGTAACAGAGCAAATAAACAGAGTTGAACGAATACAAATAAACGCATAAAAGGGCAAACTCCAAGCGAAAAGAGTGACATTAACAGAAATCTATTCTCACACATTAAAACCTAAATTAACATGCAATGTAAAAAGTAAAAAAACAACCAGACAACAGACAAGGAGTTAAAAGTGGTGATTTTCAGAGAATTTAATTTAACCTACCCGGCTATTGCGCGGCTTTCCAAAATAACAGCTTACTTTCAAGCTGCGGGAAAATAGGCCGCAGAAAGAGTTTATACCCAGTAAGGGTAGCCACTATTATTTTAATCACCACCATCTGCTCAATGCCAAGAAGGTAGTATGCATAACCCCCAACAAAAGCTGAGGTGAGCATAAAAATCTGAAATAAGTGCAGGCGCTTCATACTTAATGCCGTTAATATCACAGCAAAATCGATCCAGGTCAGTAACAAACCTAATGACGGGCTTGCCAAATAATCGGTGACAGCAAAATAAGCAAAGTAAGCAATGCCAATCAACATTAACACCAGCAACCGATTAATCCATTTTTTAGAAGTATTGGTAAAATCACAAACATAACGATATAAGGTAACACCACCTACGACTAAATTTAGTAAAACTTTAGGCATCACACCGATCATAAATCCCCAAAGCACATCATTAGCAACAGACAAAAAAGAGGTAAGCCGCATATTTTTCATTCCATTAAAAACCAATAACAAGATATAAAAAACGACGCTACTCCAGCCTAATACTTCAACAAATAATTCCATGATCACTTCCTACAATATCTATGTTTAGATTATTTTTTAAAAATGCGCAGTCTACTCCTCCTTCTTCAGCTAATACATAAATTACATCAAGGCGGCTATATATTTATTATTTTTTTGAAATAGAATTGAATTTGCACAGGAATTGTCTTTTATCCCTATGCCACTTGAAGATGCAGATGAGGCAAAAAAAATCCCCGCCAGAGCGAGGATTTATTATCTAAAACTTAAAAGTCGGTTAATTCAGTTAAGAATTAAGCTTGACCTTTAACTTCTTTAAGACTGAAGTTAATTAAGGTGCTTAAAGCGCCTTATTACTGACCTTTAACTTCTTTAAGACCGTTGAAAGGTGCTTTAGCGCCTAGTTCTTCTTCGATACGGATTAGTTGGTTGTACTTAGCAACACGGTCAGAACGGCTCATAGAACCAGTTTTGATTTGGCCTGCAGCAGTACCAACAGCTAGATCAGCAATTGTTGCATCTTCAGTTTCACCAGAACGGTGAGAGATAACAGCTGTGTAACCAGCATCTTTAGCCATTTTGATTGCCGCTAAAGTTTCAGTTAAAGAACCGATTTGGTTGAATTTGATAAGGATCGAGTTAGCAACGCCTTTCTCAATACCTTCTGCTAGGATTTTAGTGTTTGTAACGAATAGATCGTCACCAACTAGTTGTAGCTTGTCACCTAGTAGTTCAGTTTGGTGTTTGAAACCAGCCCAATCAGACTCGTCAAGACCGTCTTCGATAGATACGATTGGGTATTGGTTAGCAAGATCTTGTAGGTAGTAGTTAAACTCTTCAGAAGTGAAAGTTTTGCCTTCACCTTTCATGTTGTAGATACCAGCTTCTTTGTCGTAGAACTCAGATGCAGCACAGTCCATAGCTAGTGTAACGTCTTTACCTAGTACGTAACCAGCAGCTTCAACAGCTTCTTTGATTGCAGCTAGTGCAGCAGCGTTAGACTCAAGGTTAGGAGCAAAACCACCTTCATCACCAACAGCAGTGCTTAGCCCTTTAGCTTTTAATACTTTAGCTAGGTTATGGAATACTTCAGCACCGATACGTAGGCCTTCTTTAAGAGTAGGCGCGCCAACTGGTTGAATCATGAATTCTTGGATATCAACGTTGTTATCAGCGTGCTCACCACCATTGATGATGTTCATCATTGGAAGAGGCATAGAGTAAACGCCAGGAGTACCGTTTAGATCAGCGATGTGAGCGTATAGAGGAACTTTCTTAGACGCAGCAGCCGCTTTAGCAGCAGCTAGAGAAACAGCCAGAATAGCGTTTGCACCAAATTTAGCTTTGTTCTCTGTACCATCTAAATCGATCATGATTTGATCTAATTCAGCTTGTGCAAGAGCATCTTTACCTACTAATGCGTCAGCGATAGGACCGTTAACAGCTGCAACAGCTTTAAGTACACCTTTACCTAGAAAACGAGCTTTATCACCGTCACGTAATTCTAAAGCTTCACGAGAACCAGTTGAAGCACCAGAAGGAGCAGCAGCGCGACCCATAGATCCGTCAGCTAGATACACATCAGCTTCAACAGTTGGGTTACCACGTGAATCAATGATTTCGCGACCAAGTACTTTTACGATAGTAGACATAATTGTTCCTTTAATTGTGTTAGAAATAAGTTTGAAAATTGCTTGTGTAATTCAGAATCACTTTAATCCGTAAATTTTTAACAAAATAAAGTGATCCGGTCAACAAAAACTATTTAAATCGTCCTTGTTGATGATCTATCGCAGATTTTATAAAGCCTTTAAACAAAGGATGACCATCCCGAGGTGTTGAAGTGAACTCCGGGTGGAATTGTGCCGCAACGAACCATGGGTGGTTTGGAATCTCTATAATCTCTACCAATTTTTTATCTTCTGACAAACCAGTGACCTCTAAACCTGCTTTTTCGATAATGGGTAATAAATTATTATTTACTTCATAACGATGGCGATGACGTTCAAATATCTCTTTAGAACCGTACATCTCAAACACTTTAGAGCCTTTTTTAAGATGACAACGTTGCGCACCTACGCGCATTGTGCCACCTAGATCAGAACTTTCTGTACGTTGTTCAACTTCACCCGTTTTATCGATCCACTCGGTGATTAAGCCAACAACAGGTTGTTCACAATTTGGTTGGAATTCCGTTGAATGTGCATTTTTAAGCCCTGCAACATGGCGTGCAAATTCAATGATCGCAACCTGCATACCTAAACAGATGCCTAAATAAGGTATTTTATTTTCACGTGCGTATTGTGCCGCGAGAATTTTCCCTTCAATGCCACGCTCGCCAAAACCGCCTGGCACTAAGATTGCATCGACACTTTCCAGGATAGATGTGCCTCTGACTTCTAAATCCTGCGAGTCAATATATTTAATTTTAACAGAAGCTGAATTTTTTAAGCCGCCATGTTTTAGTGCTTCATTTACCGATTTGTAAGCATCCGGCAGCTCGATATATTTACCAACCATACCAATCACAACTTCATTGGTTGTATTTGCTTCTTCAGAAACTACTTGTCCCCATTCGCTTAAATCCGCTTCAGGGCAATCTAAGCCAAAACGTTTAACACAGATATCATCAAGACCTTGTGCTTTTAATAATGCAGGAATTTTATAAATTGAGTCTACATCACGTAAT
>DATCZZ010000023.1:0-9470 GCA_036525635.1 Psychromonas sp.
GGTAAGGGCAAAGGCCGATATTTTCCCCTGCCTGAATAAAGGCAGATATTTATCTTTTTGCGCTTTAGTGCCAAACATTTTTAACGGTTGTGGCACGCCAATGGATTGATGGGCGCTGAGCAGAACGGCAGTACTGCCGCAATAGGATGAGATGGCTACCATTACACGGTTGTAATTAACTTGCGAGAGGCCCAATCCATCATATTCTTTAGGTACTTTCATAGCAAAAAGGCCCATTTCGACCATACCTTTAATTACCTCTTCGGGAATAGTCCGGGTTGCATCGACCATTTCAGGATCTAAGTTGTGTTTAAGAAAATGGCAAACTTTATCAACCAGGTCGTCACCTATCTTTTTTTCTTCAGGGCTTTGCTGTGGAAAAGGAAATAACAAAGAGGGTTGAAAACGTCCCATAAAAAGCTGCCCGGCGAAACCATACTGTTCTCCCTGCTCTTCACGAGCAGCTTCGGTAGCCTGAATGGCAGAGGCTTTGCCCGCATTCATTTTAGAGGTATCTATCAGCGACTCTTCTTCAGGAGCTTTATTCTCTTCGCGCATTATGAATTTCCTTATATATATCTAAACCATATGAAAATACAGATGTTTGGCTCTAGCTAGGGATAAAATTTTTGCTTATTTTCTGCCTTTTCGGTCAACAATTCGGCAGGTCGGAAACGTTCACCATATAAGCCTGCTAATTCATTTAATTTATCGCATATATTGCCGATGCCACGATTATCGGCATATTTTAAAAGACCGCCTCTAAAGGCAGGGAATCCAGTCCCCATAATCATCGCCATATCCAGATAAGCGGGATTCTTAACAACATTTTCCTGTAAACATCTGGCAGCTTCGTTGACCATTATCAGGATGCATCGATCGATAATCTCTTCGCTGTTAAATGTGTTGGCCGTGATCCCATGGGCAAAACGGTAGGACTGGAGAATTTCATCCAGATCCTCATTGTAGGATGTTTGTTTTACATTATGCAGATAAAAGCCCACCCCAGCTTTTTTTCCTAATAACTTCTCTTCTTGAAAAATACGGGTCAATATTCCAGCAACCTGCATCCTTTCGCCGTAGGCTTGCTCCAATATTTTGGCAACATGAAAACCAATATCGATGCCTACCTCATCAGCCAAAACAAAAGGTCCCATTGGCAGACCAAATTCCACAATAGACTTGTCCTTTTCAATAACAACACCGCCCTCCTCCAGCATCAGGGCAGCTTCATTCAAAAATGTAATTAAAATTCTATTGACTAAAAATCCTGCGCAGTTGGCAACAACAATTGGCGTTTTACCGCACTTCTTCGCTAACTCAACGAGTGTTGCAATGGTTTTCTCACTGGTTTTCTCTCCGGGTATTATTTCCACAAGGGGCATTCTATTGACCGGATTAAAAAAGTGCATGCCGATAACGTTTTCCGGCCTTTTTAAATCTGCAGCCATCTCGGTAATAGATAAACTTGATGTATTAGAGGCTAATATGGCATGCTCAGGCAGATGGGCTTCGGCTTCAGCCAATACCGCTTTTTTAACATCCATATTTTCAACAACAGCTTCAACAACCAGATCGATCTGTTTAAAACCGTTATAATTAATCGTTCCTGCCATATGGTTCATTTTGACGCGTATCTCATTGTCTTTAATCTTACGGATTTTTTTCAGCTGCTGGTAATAGCGTGCAGCCGTTTGAAAACCTTTACTAACCGCATCCCACTCAATATCCTTAAGCCTTACCGGTATATTGTTTTTCGAAAATAACCACGCGATTCCTCCCCCCATCACACCGGCGCCCAACACTGCTGCCTGATTAACAGCTTGTGCTTTACTGCCGGCATCGCAAACGCCCGTTTCTTTCTTTAATGCCTCAGAGGTAAAAAATAGCTGGATTAAATTTTTGCTGATTTCACTCACAGCAAGTTTGGACACTGCTCTCGCCTCAACTTCCAATGCTTGTTGTGTTTTTAAATTGATTGTTTTTTCTATCGTCTCCAAGGCGTTGAGCGGCGCGGGATATTGACCTTTCGTTTTTTTCAGGAGATCTAGTCGGGCTTTTTTGAAAATCAGTTTTTGCCCTAATATATTATCTTCCAAAATTTTCTGACTAAGCTTTTTCGCTGATTTTGAGTGCTGCCTAATAATAGCTTTGGCAAAAACGTTATCATTAACTAAACCTTCAATAAAATCGGCCACTGACTTCTCTTCGAGCTCATTATTGTAGAGTTGATCCACTAATTTAAATCGCAGCGCTTTTTTAGGTGGCACAGGTTTACCCGACAAGATTAGTTGCAGAGCGCCTTGCAAGCCGATCAGTTTCGGTAAACGCACACATCCCCCAAAACCCGGAATAATGCCTAAATTGATTTCCGGTAAGCCGATAATTGCTTTTGGATTATCAGTGGCAATGCGATAGGTACAAGCTAACGCGAGTTCGCAACCACCGCCCAGACATGCCCCGTTAATAACAGCTAAGGTGGGGAAAGGTAAATTAGCAATAGCATCGATGATTAACTGCCCGGATCTGATCGTTTGATAGGTTTGCTCTTCATCAACAAGATCTTTAATTTCGTTGATATCAGCCCCGGCAATAAAAATAGCCTTTTTGGCACTGCGAAATACAAGCAGTTTAATCTCTTCGTTTTTTGCCAGCGCCTCAAGATGCGCTTTGAGTTCCATTAATGCGCCTGAATCTAGCTTATTAATTTTTTCACCGGGAAAATCAAAGGTCAATGTTGCAACACCTGCTGTTGGCGCTGCTTGTGAAATATCTAATGTAAAATTCATTATTCTACCTCCAACGCTAATGCCGCCCCTTGACCACCGCCTATGCACAAGGTAACTAAGCCACTGTTTTTACTATTACGACGTAACGCATTTAACATGGTAATTATCATTCGCGTACCGGTCGCACCGACTGGATGTCCCAATGCAATAGCACCGCCATTAACATTTAATAAATCGGGATCCAGCGCCCCCAGCGCTTTACTTTTATGCAAATATTTTTGCGCAAAAACAGCCGAATCAAACGCTCTTTGATTGGCAATAACTTGCGCAGCAAAGGCTTCATTTAATTCCACCAAATCAAAATCAGAGATCAGCATGCCTGTTTTATCCAGCAGTTTAGAGGTGGCATAAACAGGCCCTAATCCCATCCTTTCCGGTTGCAGACCGGCATAACAATACTCTTTCAGATAACCTAAAGGTGAATAACCGAGTTCTTTTGCTTTACTTTCCAGCATAATTAAAACCGCTCCGGCACCATCGGTTATTGGGCAAGCGTTAGCCGCAGTTACCGTCCCTGCGACGCGGTCAAAGAAGGGTTTTAATTTAGCTAGTTTTTCTAGGCTCTGATCTGGGCGAATAGAATTATCATCAAATTGCACATGGTTATAATCTGGCGGTAGCATAAGAGGATGGATTTCCTGGGCAAAGATACCGGCTTCATTTGCTCTGCTTGCCCTTAAATGTGATTGCAGTGCAAATGCATCCTGCTCTTCTCTTGTGATAGAAAATTCACGGGCTAAAACTTCGGCTGTCTGCCCCATATTCAATCCACAAACAGGATCAGTTAAACCTTCAACAATGGAGATAACCGGTTTTAAATCGGCAGGTCTAAATGCGGAAATGGCAGATAACTTTTGCCCCAAGGATCTGGCCTTCATTAAGTTTTCAAAAAGCAGGGTCATTTTTTTGCTAAAATGCAGCGGTAAATTACTCATACTTTCAGTACCGCCCGCCACCATTATACTGGCGTACCCGGCTAACATTTTATTGTAGCCAGTGGTAACAGATTCCATACCCGATGCACAGTTTCTATGTACGGTATAAGCAATAAGATCCAGCGGCAAGCCAGCCTTTAAGGCGACAACTCTAGCAATGTTAGGTGCATTAGCTGGCTGGCCAACATTACCAAAGATCAGCTCGTCAATTAATTTGACATCGATTTCTGTCCGAGCCACTAATTCTTTAACTATAACTGCACCTAAATCATCGGCAAAAATATTCGCCATACTCGTACCAGCTTTACAAAATGGACTGCGAATACCGTCTACAATTGCTAATCTTTCTTTCATATTGATCTCCTGATTAATAGCGTTTACCCCAAACTATTAATGATAATGAAATCACCGATTACGCTGAGCCTGGACACTAATCCGTGTAAAATTCATTAATAATGTCACTGAACTTCTCCTCAACAACCTGACGTCTAATCTTCATGGTTGGCGTGAGTTCTCCCGTTTCGATACTGATTGGCTGTTTTATTAATTTATATTTCCTGATTTTTTCCCATTCATTTACACGGCGGTTAACATCCTCAACGACAGCCGCTATTTCCCTCCTTACATCGCCATAATTTAGGAAATCATTATTATTCATATCAGTGTAGCCACGATTTTTTCTAATAGAATCCAGGTTTTCAAAATCAGGAAATAATAAGCAGGTAACAAAGTTTTTATTTTCCCCGATGATCACCGCCATATCGATCAGCTCTGACGCACATAACATTTGTTCAATCGCGACCGGACTGACATATTTACCGCCAGATGTTTTGAAAAGTTCTTTTTTTCTGCCCGTAATAAACAGGTAGCCATCTTCATCCAGGTACCCCAAATCACCAGTATGTAACCAACCAGCCGCATCAATAGTTTCCTGGGTAGCTTGTTGATTGTTATGATAACCCTTCATAATATTAGGCCCTTTCGCGAGTATCTCCTGTTCAGCTGTAATTTTTATTTTTACACCCGGCCAGACCTTGCCGACACTGCGATAACGTACATTACCTGGATAATTAGCAGCTAAAACGGGAGAGGTTTCAGTTAAACCATAGCCTTGATAGAGATTGAGGCCGATATTTTTAAAGAAATTTTCCATACTTTCACTCAAGGCGGAGCCTCCACTGATGACAAATTCCAAGTGACTGCCTAATGCCTTTCTCAATTTTGCATAAACGAGTTTGTCATACACTTTATCGATAAGGCTATGTGAGCCTGGCTGAGTAGAAACAGCCTTTGCAAACGCGCGCGATACCAGCATTTTTTTGATGCCTGACAGTTCATCTATTTGGGCATGCATTTTTGCATAAACCTTTTCCAAAAGACGGGGAACCAGCGTCATAACAGTAGGTTGAACCTGTCTGAGTAACTCGCCCACTTTTTTAATCTGATCGGCAAAAAAGATAGGTGTACCTGTAGAGATATAGTAGTAGATAACCATCCGTTCAAAGGCATGAGCCAAGGGTAAGCAGGTTAATGCTTTGTCTTTTGCAGAGTTGAGCGGAAACAGCTGTGCAGTTCCTCTGAGTTGTGAAATGAGATTTGCATGGGTGAGCTCAACTCCTTTAGGCATGCCTGTCGAGCCGCTGGTATAGATGATGGTCGCAATATCTTCAGGAACAACAGCCTGCCTCATCTGAAAATAAAGGTTAGGCTGTTTGCTTGACAACTGATCGCCCAAGGTTAACAACTCTTCATAACTGATGGCATTTTTTGCGGAACGTTTAGGATAGTAGGAGATGACTTTAGTAAAGGATTTTAAAAAGGGTTTTATTGAGTCATCCAATAACTCTTCATCATCTATAAAGAGATATTTAATATTACTGTCCTGGCTCTGAAACTGGAAATGTGCCGAAGAAATATTGGCGAACATAGGGACTGAAATCGCTTTATTAACCATGACCGCTATATCAATCATCAGCCATTGTGGCGAAGGGTTAGAAATAAGCCCAAAACCTTCCCCCTCTTTAATACCTAACACGCGCAAACCTAAAGCAAGTCGGCGGATAGTTTCTGAAAATTTTTCCGTGGAAATTGTTTCCCAATATCCTTTATTCTTGTAATTTAAAGCAGAATAATTACTATACGCAGTAACAACATACTGAATCATCTGCGGGATAGTTGTGTAATTTTCCATCTCAATTTCCTGTTTATTGCCTAAGCGATTGTTCCCTGCTCACCTAAAAAATATAGCCTATTCCCTGTAATAAACAATTTCCATAATTGACTTTACTATCTGAAAAACCTCGTTAAATTGCTCATTCAGCAGAAACTTGCAGTAAGGTTTTTCCCCGAAGGCTTGGTTGAATGCGCAATCAAGGTAACTTTCCGCTTAGTGCCTCGCACTGCAGCAGATCCAATAGCAACAATTTTATTTGCTCATTAATTAATGCGACATGGTAAAGTCTGATCCGTTAAGATGAAGCCCTTTTTAAGGATAAAATATGCATGATGTCATTCATTTATTACAATCCCACCGTTCTATTCGTCGCTTTAGCAAAAAGCCTATTGAGCAGTCCACTGTTAATGAATTAATTCGAGCCGGGCAAGCGGCTGCAACCTCAAGTTTTATTCAGGCTTGTACGGTGATTCAGGTATCGAAAGGTGAAAAACGCGAGCAACTTGCGCAATTTTCAGGCAACCAGAGTTATGTGACCCAAGCGCCAATATTTCTAGTGTTCTGTGCAGATATGCATCGCCATCAACTCGCTTGCGAAATGCATCAGGCCCCCATGCAAAGCGGCTATACTGAACAATTTTTAACTGCGTCAATCGATTGCGCTTTGTTTGCTCAGAATGTGGTGGTCGGCGCGGAAGCATTGGGATTGGGCGTTTGTTATATTGGCGCACTGCGCAACGAGATTGCCGCAGTATCGGCGTTATTGGCATTGCCGGAATTGGTCATCCCTTTGTTTGGCTTATGTTTGGGTTACCCGGATCAGGCCCCGGAAGTAAAACCCCGTTTGCCATTAGCTGTCACTCTAAAACAAGATAGTTATCCACAACAGAAAACCTTAAGCGAATCAGATAAAGATGATATAGCAGCACTTGAAGTTTATGATAAACAGATTCGAGAGTACTATAAAAGCAGAACCGGTAATCAAAAGGAGATGAGCTGGACCGAGCAAATATCCGGAATGCTGCAGAAAGAAGCGCGACCGCATATGCAGACATTTCTGCAAAAAAAGGGATTTTTGAGGAAATAAATACTGACGGTAAAATCTGTCAGGTTCAACGTAAACTGAAAAGTCTCTTATAGCAGACCAGGTAAATAAATGATCTAATATTTACCTGCTCTGCTATTAGTGATGAACCCCATCAATCAGCTTATCCTGAACTCTGCCAGCAGCGGTGTGTGGTCAGACAGCTGGCTCCATGGTTTGCCGTGCAGACGATGGCAGTCGACAATTTCCAGCCCGCGAAAATAGATACGGTCCATCGATAACAACGGCAGTCTGGCCGGGAAAGTACGAGCGTAAGAACCGTGTATATTTTTATAGGCTTCCTCGACCCCAAGGTCATCGTGCAGGTGGCGTTCCGCATTGCCGCGCCAGTCGTTGAAATCACCCGCTATTATCAATGCCTCATCAGCCGGCACATGGGAGTTGATGCGTTCCCCCAAGATTGTCAGCTGACTCTCTCTCTCTCGTTCGAATAACCCCAGGTGGACGCATATGATATGTATTCTCTTTGCGATTTCAGGTATCTCGATAGTACCATGCAGCAGACTTCGACTGGCTGTGCGCATGTAAGAAACATCAATGTTTTCCCATTCGATAAACGGGTATTTACTCAATATCGCATTGCCATGGTGGCCGGACTTGTAAATAGCATTTTTGCCATAGGCATGATGCAGCCAGACCTGGTCGGCAAGAAACTCGAACTGTCTGTTATTCGGCCAGTCATCAAAGCGGTTTTGAGAGATAATACGCTCACCGAGTATCTCCTGAAGGAAAACAGTGTCTGCATCAAGGTGACGCAGTAACTCTTTAATATCGTGCAGAATAAAGCGGCGGTTGCCGATGCTGAATCCCTTATGGATGTTATAGGTCAGGACTTTGATTGCTATGTTTGGCATGTTTTTCCCGAATTATAGGTGTGTGGAGAATTTCTGGTTTGCCTCTGACTGAGTAAATTATAGACTGCAAGTATACTAACGGCCGCATAACTGTTGAATTTATGCTGCGTCTGTCATTGATTTTAATCACAAAGATTGCAGGAAGAATAAAGCCCTCTACCAAAAATAGTAATTTGAACAGGCACTTTTATCTCATTATGCCTAACGCACAAAACCAGTTCAGAATTTGTTGTTCTCCTTGGCATCTCCCCTTTTTATGCGTGTTACTATCCGGTTTTTCGATTAAAAAGCAATTGATTAAGCCATTAATAATGGTGGTTTATATTTAATCAAAGCTATTGCCAATGAATTCGCTGTGTTAGGCAATGCGGAGCTTATTGAGCCAGCTGAACTGGAGGATAAAGCAAAGAAAATTATTCGCGCAGAAAAGCCCAGGCTGCACTGGTATCGCTGTAGTCTGCTTCTCTTTCCCGCGCAATTTTCAACCGCTTATTTAAGCAGAAAACATCAAGATGATAAGCATCTTAATGGTAATATGCAGCAATCAGAATAATTCTACACCAGGAATTGCTCAAGCTTGACACCGACACTGCCGATACGAATCCATATTTTAAAAATCTGAAAGGTTTCCCCCTCCTTATTGACCACTGTTTCTATGTTTTCGGCAAAAACAACATCTTCGGTTTTGAATTCTAGCAACGCGCCACTGCTTGACAAGGGATTCAGGCGCAAAAAAATCTTATTGGGTTCGGATGCACTTTGTTTGGGGTGTCCAACATAGGGAACAGCTTCATTTAACAAACGATTTCTATTGGCATACTTTTCCAGTGCACGCTCACTAGTGACCACTTCAATAATATTAGATATCACAACAATCCCCCCCTTTTTTATGTCGCTTACTTAGAAGTTAAGTATATTAGCCTGCATTCGCAATTAATGTGCGAGTAATATTATCTAATGATAGTCACCCTAGACAAAGTTAATCAGATAAAAAAACGATCAGGTCACATTTCACAATTTAAATCATTTGCTATACGTGATGAAAGAGTGGTAGACAGATTACCTGAGATGGTGACTGTATCATTGACAGGGATAAGCCGTTAAGAATTTGTCCATCACTGGCACGAAGAATAATCACAATATGGCAGGAGCAATGAAGGAGATGCAATTTAAAATACGGCCATCAACCACCCCTGTATTTTAGGTAAAAAAGGGCGGAGAAATTATTCCCCGCCACTGTGTTAACTCGGATGATTAAGCTAATAGCTTAATGAAAATAACTTGCGTTTAACCATAGGTGCACCATGATGCTGGCAGCATAACCAAGCGCAACGGCCCACGACCATTTGAGATGATTGGCGAAAGTGTAAACCCCTCGTGCAGTTCCCATCAGGGCGACACCTGCCGCGGAACCGATCGACAACATACTGCCACCAACTCCTGCTGTCAAAGTCACCAACAACCACTGGCCGTGACTCATCACGGGATCCATGGTCAGCACAGCGAACATCACAGGAATGTTATCAACAATCGCAGAAAGGAACCCAACCAGCACGTTCGCCCAAGTAGCCCCGAGACCGATATACATCAATTCTGAGGTCACTGCCAGATAAC
>DATCZZ010000024.1:0-4919 GCA_036525635.1 Psychromonas sp.
TGCAAATAATATATAACGGATGCCATCTTTTGAGGTTTTAAAGTTATTTGCCAGCGTACCTTTAGTATTAGCAGCCTGTTCAGTCCACTCTGCAGTCATTATGGTTAAGTCATCAACAAGCAGTTGTGTTACAACACCTAAATAAGCACGGCGACGGTCACAGTTGGCTGCGCTGCACTGTCCGCTCTTATCCGTTTGGAAGTCATTAACACTACGCTCGCCCGAACCCGCTTTGGTGCCGTTTAAATCTTGCCCCCAAAGTAAGAATTCAATGGCGTGAAAACCAGTTGTTACGTTTGCTTCACCACCCACAGTGTTTTGTGCTAGCAGATACTCTTTGCTGATCGCCGGGCCGTCTTTTTGATTAATAATACCCGCATTGTTATTGCCTTTGACGTAATCAATGGCCTGCTCATCTAACGGCCAGGCATTGACTTGCCCTTCCCATGCATCGACACTGTTTAGACCGCCGTCTCTATCAAGGCCGGCATCAATAGTGATATCGGTATCCCAACGTAGAATTTCTGACTGTTGATAAGGAATACGTGCAAGTTTATAAGCTTCTTTGGCAGACTTCAGGTTTTGCTCCGTTGGGGCAGCTAACAGAGCCTCGACAGTTTTCTGCAGGGTTAACGCAGTCATTAATGAATCGGCATAAACTGCATGTGCCATTTTAATGTAGTTATCTTTGACATCCTGTTCAGTGACGATAGTTGTTGCCGGTAAGCGGTTTTCTGCTTTGTCGGAAAATGCCGCAAAAACAGCGGCAGCGGCGAATGAAAGTGCTGCAGCAGCAATAATTTTTCTGGTTAACATGAAGTTATCTTCCTTGTTTTAATTTACGCATAATGCGATGATAGCGATTAACTAAGACGAATGATAATCACTATCATTTGCAAAAACAAGTTTTTTGCCGAACAGGTAAACAAATTTATGCTTAAACAGAGTGTGGTGACAATTTGAGTTGGTTGGAAAATTTTATCTCCCCTTGGTTTTTTTTATTTGAAGCAGACAAGCGTATCTACTGGTTGTATCTGTTAAGCAGCTGTCTGCTTGCTCTTTTTATTTCCGGTAAACAGCTATTCTCCGTCAAGCTGTGGTTTAATCAATCCAGTGTAGTAGATGTCTGCTGGTTGTTTATCAATCAATGGATTTTTAAACTCATCGTCATACCTGTGCTAGCCTTGCAAGTCAGTTATGGATTATCTATTAATCGTTTTTTAACTGTTTTGTTTGGCTCAGGGAATTATTGGCAGTTAAATCAGTCAATTCTAGTAGCATTATTTACCCTCAGCCTGTTTATCAGCCAAGATTTTGCCAAGTTTTCAGTCCACCTTGCCTTGCATAAAATCCCCTTTTTATGGCGCTTTCATGCCGTACACCACAGTGCAACCACTCTGACCCCTTTGACTTTGTACCGTATTCATCCTGTGGAGATGTTAATTCACACTCTGCGCAGCCTGTTCGTTGGTGCGCTGCTGAGTGGTTTGTTTGTCTATCTGTTTAAAAATCCGCTCGCTATTACCCAGATATTAGGGGTTAATCTCTTTGTTTTTATCTTTAATATTGCGGCGAGCAATTTACGGCATAGCCCTGTCTGGCTGGGATTTTCTAAATGTGAGTATCTCTTTATAAGCCCTGCGCAGCATCAAATCCACCACAGTGCTGCAGTGCAGCATTTTGATAAAAACTTTGGCAGCGCGCTGGCGGTGTGGGATTATTTAGCTAACTCATTAGTACTTAGTAAAGGACAATCAGTGAAAAGTTTTGGCCTTGATAACCAGGGTATTAACAGGCAGAGCATTAAACAGCAGTGGTGGGGTATTAAATAATGTATTAAATTCAAAGTAAGAATGCCGAGAGCCTTGAATATCAACTGCTAAGGATAAGCCTTCTTTTGCAACAATAGCGCTAACTCGGGCTTGTTCGGCAGCCGAATAAAATAGCGGCTGTTCTTTGTATAAATCATTTTTGCGCCACAAAGATTAACTGTTTTGTATCAAAGCCCCGCTCTTTCGACATGGCGACGAACTTCTCCAGCACTTCAGAGGAAACTGTTGGCGTTCTGGATAACAACCATAAATAATCAGAGTCAGGTCCGGAAACAAAAGCATATTGATAGTTTTCTTTATCCAACTCAAAAACAACATAGGATCCGTAAAATGGTCCAAAGAACGACACTTTGAGATAGCCCTGATCGCTTGCATTGACAAAATATGCCTTACCCCTCGCTTCCCGCCATTTGTTTTCAAAACTTGAAAAACCACGATTTAAGACAGTGACACCACCGTCATCCTGCAGTATATATTCAGCTGTAACCTGACTGAGCCCCCGTTCAAAGGAATGGTCAAGTCGGGCAACTTCATACCATTTACCCAAATATCTAGCCAGTTCAAAGTCATTAACAGGCTTGACGGAGTCAGGCATCCCGAGGCAGCCACTAAGAACCAATAAACCTATAATTACCAGTATATTTCTCACATTTTTCTCCTGAATAGCAATCCGCATGAATATCTGCTTAATCTTACTGTTAACATCAAAGATAACTGCATTGTTTTCAATCACACATGCCAGCCTATTGTCCCTCAATAAATATACGCAAGACCTTTCCAGCTATTTTGAAGTGGTCAAGTAAAACTGGCCACGGATTTCTATTCAAACCTGAAATCAGCACCCATTCTGTTTTTAAACCTATGAAAAGTCCTTCTTAGTATTCTTCAGGAGAATCCTCCTGTCTATTATGGACAGTTAAATCCAGCTGCTTATGTAACGCTTCAAGATTCTTCCGGTGCGTAATAATAATCACCTCATCATCCAGTTCGATCCGCTCATTTTCTTTTGGAATAATCAGTTGTTCTTGGCGATAGATACACATGACACGGCTGGCATCGGGTAACGCCAAATCCTGTATTTCACCGACATCTTTTTCCTGTGCCACAAACGAAAAGGTCGATGCATCGTAACGAAACATGGTAGATAGCTCAAATGGATCACGGCCTTCAAACATGTCAGCCAGATGGCGCCCTATAGTGCGTGATGGGATAATAGTGGCTTCAAGTCCCAGTTCGATGCAGATATGTTCATAACTCGGGTCTTCAATCTCGGTGACAACTTGTGCAAACCCCAATGAACGCCCGATCAGGCTGGTGATGATATTTGTCTGGTCATGGCCGGTAAGGCAATAGAGCATGTCCGCCTCATCCGGGTTGGTTTCTCGCAGCAGTGAAGGTTTGCTGCCGTCGCCAAGCAGAAAACCGCAGTCCAATTCACTGCTCAGCGCAGCGATTTTTTCTTTATCGCTGTCAATGATAATGACTTCATGATTTCGCTTTAACAGCACTCGCGCCGTCATTATTGCGGTGGGGCTTGCGCCGACAAATATGGCTTTCATAATAATTCCTTACGTTCGCCTATCCAGTTGGGAAGATACAATATTACCAGCAGTGCAATAATCTCCAGTCGCCCAAGTAACATATCCATGCATAAAACCAGCTTCAGTAACACCGGCATCTCGGCCGAGGTGATACCGACACTTAAACCAACAGTCGCGGTAGCAGAGACAACCTCAAACAGTGCATTCATTGGCGCATAGCCATACAGTAAAAAAGCAAACCAGGAGATAACGATCACGCCAATAAATAACAGAATAAGGATAAGTACTCGCTGCATTTCTGTATCTTCCAGCAACCTGCCGCCCAGCTTGGGGTAATACACCGCTTGTGATGGCATTGTCGTTCGGTGCAGTACAACCTGAATCAAGCGCAGCAAAATCAGAAAACGCAATAACTTGATACCACCAGCCGTCGAACCAATGCCGCCACCCACTAACATGGATATAATCATGCTCAGTTTGGCGCCATTGTCTAACGCGTTTATATCCAGTGTAGTAAAGCCCGCTGTAGATTGTGCAGATAAGCCAAGAAAGAATGCATGACCTGCTGCATCCAGCGGTTTCATGCCGGAATTAAAATACAGAGAAAGAAATAATAGAAGCGTTAACAATACAACTGCTATAACAAGTGCAAGTAACTCCGTATCGCGAAGACCTCTGCGCCAGTTTTTGGAAAAGATAATCGCATAGAGCGGTAAAGGTATAGCGCCGCACAGGCATAAACTGATAATGGCGAAGCGGCTATACCAGCTAGCCATGTCCGCCAGGCTATGTTCAAAAGATGAAAATCCACCGGTTGATACCGCCGCCAATACGTGGTTTACCGCCAGCATGGCATCACCTGATATCAACCAGACCACAATAATGCCTGTAATTGTCAGTACGCCATAGATAATCAGCGTCTGTCGCGCATGGGTGCGCGTGGTTGTTACCAGTGTTTCTCCCCCTAAAGGCTGACTCAGGCTGCGGCTGGAAACCTGACTTCCCATCAGCATTGCAACAGAAAGCACCACAATCCCCAGACCGCCATACCACTGCATCCATGAACGGGCAAATAAAAACGTTGGCGTTTTGTTGGCGAGATCTGCTGTCGTTGACAGGCCGGTTGTGGTGACAGCCGAGATCGCTTCAAACAGGGCATCAAAAAAAGTTAAACCACTGCCCATCAGTGCAAAGGTCATCAGCAACGGCGAAAACAGAAAAGCCAGCGCAACAATCGTTAGCGCCTCATTTGTTTGTATCTGTCTGGGTTCAGCAATTGGTCGCGATACTCTCCAGAAAACCAGCAATACAAGGACAATTGCGAGGTACCGTAAAGCAATATAGTCATCCTGAAAAAGCACAGCAGCTACCAGAGGTACAAGCGTCAGTAAAGCCAGCATAAAAGAAAGCAGTCCCAGGTACTTGGCTAACACCGGCAGACGAACCGCATAACTCAGTGGTGATGAAATAATAGTCATTTACATTTCAAATCGATAGATAGTAGAGAAGATGGAGGCCAAGCTGATATTGCTAATACTTAAATAAC
>DATCZZ010000025.1:0-2326 GCA_036525635.1 Psychromonas sp.
AGTAAAAACCTATTAAAAACTGGGGTATTATGCAATGAGAGGCTTGTATCTAGGAGCAGCCTAGGTAATATATGCTCCTATTATTTTTTTAGTAAAATCACTGCTAAAGGTGATTATGGAGCACCCATTCTAATGTCAAAAACAGCGATTGTTGATGTATTCAACAGTAAATTTCCGATTGGTACAACAGTGACGGTTCAAGGTTGGATTCGAACACGTCGTGACTCAAAAGCCGGTATCTCTTTTTTATCAATTTATGATGGTTCATGTTTTGACCCAATCCAGGCTGTTGTCCCTGCAGAATTAGAAAATTATACCTCTGAAGTGCTAAATTTAACTGCGGGTTGTTCTGTACAGGTAACGGGCGAATTGGTTGAAAGTCCAGGGAAAGGGCAAAAATTCGAGATCCAGGCAAGCCAGGTTACTGTATTCGGTTTTGTTGAAGATCCGGAAACCTACCCGATGTCAGCAAAACGTCACAGTATAGAATACATGCGCGAACATGCGCATCTGCGTGCTCGTACTAATATGTTTGGCGCAGTAACACGCGTACGTAACTGTCTGTCACATGCCATTCATAACTTCTTTTATGAAAAAGGATTTAACTGGATCAGCACGCCTATTATTACCGGTAATGACGCGGAAGGCGCCGGTGAGATGTTCCGCGTAAGTACACTGGATATGACCAACCTGCCGATGACCGAGCAAGGTACAGTCGATTACAAGAAAGACTTTTTTGGTAAGGAGACCTTCTTAACCGTATCTGGTCAGTTGAATGCGGAAACTTATGCCTGTGCACTTAGTCAGGTTTATACTTTCGGCCCGACTTTCCGCGCCGAAAATTCAAATACAACACGTCACCTTGCTGAATTTTGGATGGTTGAACCTGAAATTGCCTTTGCAAATTTAGCCGATGCGGCGCAACTTGCTGAAGATATGCTTAAGTATGTATTCAATGCGGTATTAACAGAGCGCGCTGATGATATGGCCTTCTTTGCCGAACGTGTGGACAAAGAGGCGATTACCCGTTTGCAAAAAATAATTAGTTCTGAATTCGTGCGTATGGATTACACGCAAGCGATTGAAATATTGCAAAACTGCGGCAAACAATTTGAATTCCCGGTTGAATGGGGCGTAGATTTACAGTCTGAACATGAACGTTACCTTGCAGAAGAGCATATTGGCGCGCCAATCATCCTGCAAAACTACCCTAAAGATATTAAAGCCTTCTACATGAAGTTAAACGAAGATGGTAAAACCGTTGCCGCAATGGATGTATTGGCACCGGGCATTGGTGAAATCATCGGTGGTAGTCAGCGTGAAGAAAATCTTGCTGCACTTGATCTACGTTTTGAAGAGATGGGCTTGAACAAGGAGGATTACAGCTGGTACCGTGATCTGCGTAAATACGGCACTGTGCCACATGCCGGATTTGGTCTTGGTTTTGAGCGTTTAGTTTCTTATGTTACTGGTGTACAAAATATTCGTGATGTGATTGCCTTCCCGCGTGCGCCTGGCACTGCGGAGTTCTGATCCCTACCTTTGCATGGATAATCAAAAAAGCCAACATTCAATGTTGGCTTTTTTATGGAGTTTGTTTTATTGCGGCGCTTTTATAAATTCCTAACACACCGCAACACTGAGTTTAGGCTTCGTTATGCAACTCTAAACTTGCAATCTCTTCTTTCTGCTCTTGAATTTTTTTCGCATCTTCATTGCGCAGACTTGCAAGGTAATCAAAGTAATTCTGATCAATATCATCTGTCACATAGATTCCGTCAAATACTGAACACTCAAAGTCATCTGTATTCGGATTTTGTTTACGCAGCGCATCTTTAAGATCCTGCAGATCCTGGAAAATAAGCGCATCCGTTCCAATGCAATCGCTGATTTGTTCAACAGTGCGATTATAAGCAATTAACTCATTTGCGGTCGGCATATCAATACCGTACACATTTGGATGACAGACCTGTGGCGCAGCTGAAGCAAGATAAACTTTTTTAGCACCGGCATCGCGTACCATTTCAATAATCTGCTCGGAGGTTGTACCGCGAACAATTGAGTCATCCACTAATAAAACCGATTTACCTTTAAATTCAGCTGAAATCGGATTCAATTTACGACGAACCGCATTACGGCGCTGTGTTTGTCCGGGCATAATAAAGGTTCTGCCAATATAACGGTTTTTTACAAATCCCTGGCGGTACGGTAAACCCATTTCCAATGATATCTCTAAGGCAATATCATTGGATGTTTCCGGAATTGGAATCACCACATCAATATCTAAATCCGCCCATTCACGTTTTATTTTTGCACCTAATTTACG
>DATCZZ010000026.1:0-4130 GCA_036525635.1 Psychromonas sp.
CTGGGTATATTAGTATTTATAACCGCGGTGTAAGGCAACAATACCGGCACTGAGGTTAAAGTATTCCGTGCCCTCAAAACCCACATTGTCCATCATCTCTTTCAAGGTGTCTTGACAAGGGTGCATGCGAATACTTTCTGCAAGATACTGATAACTCTCGCTATCGTTAGCAATCAACTTGCCCAGTTTGGGCAGGATATTAAAGGAGTAAAAATCGTAAAATTTACGAACCGGTTTATAAAGTGGTTTGGAAAACTCCAGTACCAGTAAACGCCCGCCCGGTTTTAATACGCGGAAAATAGAGGCGAGGGCTTTGTCTTTATCGGTGACATTACGCAAACCAAATGCAATAGTGATTAAATCAAAATGGTTATCAGGAAAAGGTAACTCTTCCGCATTTGCCTGTACGTAATTAACATTGCCTGCAATGCCCATGTCGCGCAGTTTACTGCGCCCCACTTTAAGCATGGAATCGTTAATATCGGCCAGTGTCACTTGCCCGGTTTGCCCCACTATACGGGAGAATTTAGCGGTTAAATCACCCGTTCCACCGGCTAGATCTAATACTTTTTGGCCCTTGCGCACACCCGAACAGTCAATCGTAAAACGCTTCCAGACGCGATGAATACCCATCGATAAAACGTCATTCATAATATCATATTTAGCGGCTACCGAATGGAAAACGTTGGCAACGAGATCTGCTTTTTTATCTTCCTGTACCGTTTTAAAGCCAAAATGTGTCGTATTTTCTGCTGTGTTGCTCATGCTTTTCCCTTTATGGAGTGACAGAATCTATACCTAACGGGCTTAGGATAGAGGTAAAATCAGAGCGAAGATAATACCTGATTTTGTCAAAAATGGGATCTTTATTGTGAATTGTCTTTATTGCCCTGGATAAGAGCAGCATGCTGAATCTCGCTTAATGCCTCGGACATAGAGCGCATGGATTAAGCCACTCTACCTCTTGTCATAACCAGCGGTAGATGTTTTCTTGCTATTTTAGCTGTTTTTTTATAAATAACGTTTACCAATTGCAATAGCGACTTTAATATAGATTTATATCAGTATCTGAAGTACCTTTTTATAGTTAAATAAACCGATTCTTGCTTTTTAAACATAACTTTGTGGAAATTACTCTATGCTAAAAAATATCAATCCAACTCAAACGGCCGCATGGTCTGAATTACAGGCATTATTTGATGCAAATGCCGATCTGAAAATATCTGCACTTTTTGCAAATAATCCGGAACGTTTTAATACCTTCTCTCGTAAGTTTAACGATGACTTATTAGTTGATTTCTCAAAAAATTTAATCACTGAAGAAATTTTCACAAAACTTTTATCGTTGGCGGAAGAGGTGGATCTTAAAGGTGCTATTAAAGCGCAATTTTCAGGAGAGAAGATCAATGTAACGGAAAATCGTGCCGTACTGCATAGTGCGCTGCGCAACCGTAGCAATACGCCGGTAATCGTTGATGGCGAAGATGTGATGCCAAAAATTAACGCCGTACTAGAAAAAATGAAAGCTTTCTGCGCGAAAGTACATTCTGGTGAATGGAAAGGTTACACGGGTAAACGTATTACAGATATCGTTAATATCGGCATCGGTGGTTCGGATTTAGGCCCGTTCATGGTGACAGAGGCTTTACGCCCTTATAAAGTTGATGGTATTGAAGCGCACTTTGTTTCTAACGTTGACGGCACGCATATTGTAGAGACGCTTGCGAAAGTGGATCCGGAAACAACCTTGTTCCTCGTTGCTTCAAAAACCTTTACTACACAAGAAACAATGACCAATGCCCACAGTGCACGTGACTGGTTCTTAAACTTTGCCCAGGATGAGTCCTTTGTTGCTAAGCACTTTGTAGCATTATCAACCAATGCATCTGCAGTCTCTGAGTTTGGTATTGATGTTGACAACATGTTTGAATTCTGGGACTGGGTCGGCGGTCGTTACTCAATCTGGTCTGCAATAGGTTTGTCAATTGCATTAACTATCGGTTTTGATAATTATGAAGCCTTGCTTGCCGGTGCGCATGATATGGATAAACACTTCGCCGCAACTGATTTTGCAGACAATATTCCAGTGATCCTGGCGGTTATTGGTATCTGGTATAATAATTTTTACGGCGCGGAGTCAGAGACTATTTTGCCTTATGACCAATATATGCACCGTTTCCCTGCCTATTTCCAACAAGGTAACATGGAATCAAACGGTAAATGTGTGGATCGTAACGGTGATCCAGTTGATTACCAGACTGGTCCAATCATTTGGGGTGAGCCGGGTACAAACGGACAGCATGCTTTCTACCAGCTAATTCACCAAGGCACAAAACTTATTCCATGTGATTTCATCGCACCTGCCGTAAGCCATAACCCTGCCGGCGATCATCATCCAAAATTACTTTCTAACTTCTTCGCACAGACTGAAGCATTGGCATTTGGTAAGAGCAAAGAGCAGGTTGAAGCTGAATTCGCTGCGGCAGGCAAAACAGCTGCGGAGGTGGCGCATTTGGTACCTTCTAAAGTTTTCGCGGGTAACAAACCAACTAACTCAATTTTAGTTAATAAAATTACGCCGCAAACATTAGGTCAGTTGATCGCAATGTACGAACAGAAGATCTTTGTACAGGGCGTGATTTGGAATATCTTCAGCTTTGATCAGTGGGGCGTTGAATTGGGCAAACAACTTGCCGGTCAAATCTTACCTGAATTAGCTGATAACCAGGCGGTAACAACGCATGACAGCTCAACTAATGGTCTGATTAATGCTTGGAAAGCCTGGAAATAGTCTAAAAAACTGTTGCAGATAAACTAAAGCCGGCTGTTTTTGAATATTGAGGCGGCTAAAAAATCCCCATCTCCGTTTACCGGTTGGGGATTTTTTTTGCCCTGTGCTCGAAGAGTTATGCGGAATGGTATAAGTTAATTATTGTGTCTCTACTTTTAGATGCCGGTGATACAGCCTATACTCTGGTTTTTGGGAAGTTATAGCCAAGCCTCTGAATCGGCATCTTCAAGTAGTTTGGGTATATTAACGGACAGGTAAGGTTATTATGAAATATTTAGTTACAGGCGCTGCAGGCTTCATCGGTAGTGCAGTTGTGGAGCGATTAACAGCTGCTGGTCACCAAGTTATTGGTATTGATAATATAAATGACTATTATGATATCGCTCTAAAAGAGGCGCGCTTAAATAGAATCGCCCATCCTTTGTTTACCTTTATTAAGCTGGATTTAGCAGATCGGCAGGCAATGCCCGCACTGTTCGAGACACATCAATTTGATCGTGTTATCCATCTTGCTGCACAGGCGGGAGTACGTTACTCCATTGATAATCCACTAGCCTATGCGGACAGCAATTTAGTCGGACACCTTAATGTGCTGGAAGGATGCCGGCATACAAAAGTAAAACACCTTGTTTATGCCTCATCCAGCTCTGTTTACGGCTTAAATAGCAAAGTGCCTTTTTCAACAAGTGATCCGGTTGACCATCCTATCTCTTTGTATGCCGCGACCAAAAAGTCTAATGAATTAATGGCGCATACCTATTCCCACCTCTATGATTTGCCAACCACGGGATTACGCTTCTTTACTGTGTATGGACCGTGGGGGCGCCCTGATATGGCTTTATTCAAATTCACCCAGAAAATTATTAAGGGTGAAGCGATTGATGTTTATAACCATGGTGATATGCGTCGTGATTTCACCTATATTGATGATATTGTTGAGGGCGTAATTCGTATTCAAGATGTCATTCCAGTCAAAAATAACAACTGGTCGCCTGAGACTGGAACCCCTGCAACAAGCTCTGCGCCTTATTCCATTTATAATATTGGCAATGGCAGCCCGGTAAAATTACTTGATTTTATTGACGCATTGGAAGACGCTTTGGGGATTGAGGTGAAGAAAAACTTTATGGCAATGCAGGCGGGTGATGTTTATCAAACCTTCGCTGATACTAAAGATCTCTTTAACGCTATTGCTTATCAACCGGAAATGACGGTAAAGCAGGGGGTGGCTGAATTTGTCCGCTGGTATAAAGGTTTTTACCAATAAGCTTTTTGCGGCAACTTCACCGTTGTGAAGTTGCCGCAAATATTTATCGCATGACGATTTTGTCGAACATCT
>DATCZZ010000027.1:0-3966 GCA_036525635.1 Psychromonas sp.
CGACAACAGCGTCGAATATTTCTGTCGAATTGTCCAATGCAGGCGCTTATACGGCCATTTCTCTCTTTGCAGTGCAGGTGTTAAAAATGCTATGTATTAATAAAGGTGTTGCAGAAGTGCATTTTCAGCGAAAAACCAAAGGTCTTTTAAAGTATGTCAAAAAACTGAATTTGTTTATTTATTTTGCAATCCCTTGCTACTTTATCACCCTCAGTGCAATCAAGTTATTCCCTGCAACCTTGGGCGGTTCCCTGGCAATATTGGGTCATTTTGCGGTCATGTCGACACTGGTCATCATCATTTTCAGCATTTTGCATCCCAGTCGCGGATTAATATATCAATCACAGGAGAGTTACTCGGAAGCCGCATTTCAAACGCGGAAAATTATCTTTTTATTAACGATGTGTTTACCTGTCGCAATAGTGGTTATGTTTTTAGCAGGTTACACCTATACCGCGGGTGTTATTGGTGAGCGACTCTATTTTTCTATTTTCTTTGCCGCGCTTGTCTGGGTGTTTCATTCTTTTTTAAAACGCTGGTTATTAATTACCAGCAAAAGGCTGACCTATGATAATTTGATGATCGCTCGAAAAGCCAAAATTGAACGTCTTAAATTAACAGAGAGTGAAGCGCAGGATTTAAGCCATGATGAGTTATTAGAGCATGAAGTTGATTTAAAAACATTAGACGGCGACACGCAAAAACTGATCAATGCCGCGACGTTAGTCTTAGCCGTGCTCGGATTAATCGGCATTTGGGGGCAGATGTTACCCGCCTTAAACTTCCTTGAACATATAGAGTTATGGAATAAAGACTTAATAATTGACGGTAAAGAGTTATCAATTGCGGTGACACTTGATGAAGTTTTAGCCGCTCTTTTAGTTACCTTTGCCGGGTATATTTTATCCCAAAATTTACCCTCTTTACTGGATATTATTTTACTTAAAGGCGGTAAAATAAGCCCCGGTTCGCGTTATGCTATTGTCACCTTAACACGATACAGCATCGTAATCATTACTATTATTATCGCCATGACCTTGCTTGGTATAAGTTCAGCCCGTGTAGGTTGGATGTTTGCGGCATTGAGCGTCGGCATCGGTTTTGGTTTACAAGAAGTGGTCGCCAATTTCATTTGTGGTTTGATATTATTATTCGAACGTCCAATTCGAGTGGGCGATGTGATAACCATCGGCGGCTCGGAAAACTCATCTGGCACTGTTGTGCGCATTCGCATTCGCGCGACCACCATCAGAGACTTTGATGAAAAAGAACTGCTGATACCCAATAAAGAATTAATTACCGGACGCGTACTTAATTGGACTCTCAGCGATGAGACAGTACGAATAATGGTAAATGTTGGTATTGCTTACGGCAGTGACGTGGAATTAGCAATGCAAATTATCGAGGAGGCGGCTAAGGATAACGAACATACGCTTGATGAACCTGCGACCTTTGTCAGTTTTGAACAATTTGCGGATAGTTATTTATCGCTTACCTTAAGAACTTATGTCGCTAAACAACGCGATCGTTTACGCACCATTACTGAGTTACACAAAGAAATTGACAAGCGTTTTAGAGCTGCGGGAGTGGTCATTGCGTTTCCGCAACGGGACGTGCACATCATTTCCCATGAGGTGGTCAAATCAACGGAACAACCTTAATGAGGTTAAGAACAGATTAAACTGGTCGTTTACACGACCAGTTTTTTTCGGTAATTTCTGCCACATTACTCTATTAAACGAATGCCGTTCTCTTCAATATTAATCAACTTTTTACGATACAACTGACCAATTGATTTTTTAAAATTGCCTTTGCTCATTTTTAAAATTTTGGCGATTTGTTCCGGCGAGCTTTTATCTGAAAGTTGCAGGTAACCTTGATGCAGTTTCATGGTTTGGATTATTCGCTCAGCTAACGCATCAATTTTGCCGTAACCTACCTGTGTCAAGGTTAAATCAATTTTGCCGTCTTCACGCACTTGTTTGATATAACCTTTGCATTTTTTACCAATGCCCATATCACCAAATACGTCACTTGGGAATAAAACCCCCCAATGTTTATTATTGATAATCGCTTTAAAACCAAGATCCGTTCTTTCTGCGATTAACAAATCAACTTTATCCCCCACCTTATAATGGGCTTCCTCTTTATCTAAAAAACGATCCAATTTGGAAGAGGCAACCAGGCGTTCACTAATATCGTCCTGGTAAATATAAACAACATACCCATAGCCCTGTTTCATCGGTATTTTTTGTTGGTTAAAAGGAACTAATAGGTCTTTCGGCAGGCCCCAGTCCAAAAATGCCCCCGCTTTATTAGTATCAACGACTTTCAGCGATGCAAATTGTCCTGCTTCTGCTTTTGGTTTTTGTGTGGTGGCTATCAGGCGATCCTCTGAGTCAAAATACAAAAACACCGACACATTTTGTCCGATCCGCATATCTTGAGTAACATAACGGCGGGGTAATAATATTTCGCCCTCTTCCCTGCCATCAAGATAGAGCCCGAAATCAACTTGTTTGATAATAGTGAGCTCATTATAAGCACCAATTTTAAGCATAACTTTCTCTTTTTTTATTTAATAACTTTGTGAACGGTTATCACGCGGCCATTTTTATCATTTACTTACCTAGTTTGGTATTATTCTGTGACAGGTTTATTTATCACGGCAACTGTCAAGCGTGATACACACACTAATTGCTCCCTTGCATTTTTTATCTCAATCGACCAGATTTGCGTTGTATAACCTATGTGCAGCGCGGTTGCTGTGCCGGTTACAATCCCGGATTTGACACTGCGAATATGGTTCGCGTTGACTTCTAAGCCAACGCAGACCTTATCTTTAGGCACCGCCAAATTCGCGGCAAGACTGCCTAATGTTTCCGCTAAAACAACCGATGCACCACCATGTAACAGCCCAAAAGGCTGAACGGTGCGTTGGTCAACGGGCATTGTGCCGCTTAAATAATTATCCCCCACTTCGCTAAATAAAATACCTAAGTGGGCCGTCAATGTATTTTCACTGGTCGCATTTAGGCGCGCCAAATCCGTATTTTTTTTCCAAATCGGCATTTTTTTAATCACCCGATTTCTATAGAATTTCTAACAGCGCTTGCACAGGATGTTTAAGTGTTTCTCCTTCAATACGCTTTACTTGACTGCGGCATGAATAACCCGTCGCTAAACATTGTGATCTTTCACGTTTAGCGATTTCAGCTTCCCAGCTCAGGCTATAAATAGCTTTTGAATCAGCAAGTTTAGTCGCATCATGTCCGTAGGTCCCGGCCATCCCACAGCAACCAACGGGTACATTACTCAATTGCGCGCCAAAATGATTGAATATTTTCGCCCAGTCATCACTAGAGGTTGGCTCAGCAGTAACCTCTGTACAATGACCGAATAAAAAATATTGTTTATCGGTTAAGGCTTTTTTATCACCTGTTAAACGCGGTAATAACCACTCCTGAAAAAGATGCACATTGAAGTCACCACGATGTTCACCCAGGGCATGTTTATACTCATCACGGTAACACAACACCATTGCCGGATCCGTACCAAGCATGGGGATATTCAAGGTTGCCATTTGATTCAGGAAGTCGGCAGCATTTTTTGCGGTTTTAGCAAATTTATCTAAGAAGCCCTTAATATGCTGCGGTTTACCATTTGCCTTAAAGGGCAGAATAACGGGTTTATAGCCCAATTTTTTAATTGTTAAAACCACATCTCTTACCACATCCGCATCATAGTAAGTGGTGAAGGGATCCTGCACTATTAACACATACTGCAGGCGTTCAGACTCGCTTAACGCCTGCAGTTTACCCAGGTCAAACTCAACCACATCCTTATTCTTAAGTGAAGAGGCCAGTGTCGGGCTTGAAAGCAGAGGAATATCCACCATGCCAACAAATTTTTCTGTTAATGCGGCGGTCAGTTTCATCCCCATAAAGAAGTTAAAAAATTCCGGCA
>DATCZZ010000028.1:0-4697 GCA_036525635.1 Psychromonas sp.
CTTCTGTGAACGCAAAGCGCCCGATTACCTGATAGATAAAAGGGCGTTGCTTTAGCATTGCTATAGAGGCTTATATTATCTGTTTAATATAATAAACTATATAATTTACGACGGTATTCGCTGACTAAAGCCGGATCATCGATACTCGCCAGAATGTCGAGAAGGATCTTCTTAGGCGCACCATTTTCGTAGTTTAAGTCGTTAACTAATATTTTGTACAATAAAGCTAACGCTTCTTTATTGCGGTTAGCCTGGTGATATTGGATCGCCAGTTGATATTCAATTGATGTTTTGTCATCAGCCGTCTCGAGTTGTGTTTCTAACGCTGTTATTTCAGGGGTTTGTGCTGATTGGCGGGCTAGCTCCAATTGCGAAATCAGACTATGGTAGATCATATTTTGCTCGGCCATAGGGATAACATCTAAAATAGGTTGCGCATTTTCGTGCTCACCCATTGCCAGGTAAACCTGCGCCAGGGCTAATTTAATTGCATTACTGTCGGAGTCCATTTTAGCAGCCTCAACAATCTTCTCTTTTGCTTCTGCTAATTGTCCCTGGGCAAATAATGTTTGCCCCTGTTGCAGCAAAACAGCGCTTTGATCGGGAGTATGTTTTTTAATAAAAGCGCGAATAAATTCTGCACTCTGTTCTCCGGCAAAGCCATCGACCCCCTGTCCATCGACAAACATAAACACACTGGGTACGCTTTGTACACCGAAGTGGTTGACAATTTGCTGCTCTACATCGCAATTAATGCGTGCCAGAGTAAATGCTTGTTTATTTTCTGCATGTAGTTTGTCAAGTAGAGGTAATAAAGTATTACACACTGCACTTTGCGGGGACCAGAAAACCACCAGGACGGGTTTTTCTTTGGAACCTTCGATAATTATTTCAGGGAAGGTAGAGACGGTAATATCATGACTGTTAGTATACATTTTGTCCTCAAAGGTTAGCTGTCATTCATATTCAGGCTAGATTATCGTTTAAACAGAGGAACGCAAGCATCAATGCCTTATTTTTGATCTAAGAAGTTAAATCTAATAGCTTTATTGCTTGTTTTTAGGAGCATGCAAAAGTAACATTGCTGAATCAATAAATAGGAGTTTTAAGATGTTAACAGGTAGTATTGTCGCACTCGTGACACCAATGGATAAAACCGGTGAAGTAGATTTCCCTGCATTAAAAAAACTTGTGGAATACCATATAAAATCTGGAACTTCTGCTATTGTCGCCGTTGGTACTACGGGGGAGTCTGCAACGTTGAATGTTGATACCCACGCGAAAGTTGTTATGAAAGCACTGGAGTTCGCCGATGGCCGCATACCTATTATTGCGGGGAATGGCGCAAATTCAACTTCCGAAGCCATTTTATTAAGTAAACTTTTCGCCAATAGTGGTATTGTCGCTGGCCTTAATGTTACTCCCTATTACAACAAACCAACGCAGGAAGGTTTGTATCAGCATTTTAAAGCCATAGCAGAATCCTGTGATTTACCGCAAATTTTATACAATGTACCTGGCCGTACAGCCGTTGATATGCTGCCGGAAACAGTCGCACGCCTGTCTAAAATCAAAAATATTATCGGCATTAAAGAGGCGACAGGGGACTTAAAGCGTCTTGCTGAGATTAAAGCATTAGTTGATGATGATTTTGCTTTATACAGTGGAGATGATGCGACTGGTTGTGATTTTATGCTGCAGGGCGGTCACGGCGTTATTTCGGTGACCACAAATATCGCGGCAGCTGAAATGGCGAAGATGTGTGAATATGCACTAGCTGGCAATGCTGAATTGGCCAAAGAGATAGACAATCAATTATCTCCTGTGCATAAACATTTATTTATCGAATCGAACCCTATTCCGGTAAAGTGGGCCTGTGCAGAACTTGGCCTAATCCCGAATGCTGATTGCCGTTTGCCATTAACGACTTTAGCTGAAAAAAATCAGTCGATAGTCCGCAATGCTTTAATTGAAGCTAAATTAATTTCATGATTAAATTATTCAAATCAAGCAGAATAACTGCATCCGTTGTTGTCGCTTTATCGTTAACTGCTTGTACTCGTTTTCACACGCGAATGCAGGCTAACGAGCCCTTTAATTATGATTACTATACGCAGCACGAAAAATTTAACCCGGATGGTTTCACTAATGATGAAGCACGTGATGTTTATGATATTCCGGCTTTAACTGCGCAGCAAAAAAAAATAGGTTTAAAATCTTCCGATGTTGATGTCCGACCTCCGGCGCAATTAATTCCTGTTATCGAAGGGGTTGTCCTTGAAGCGAATAATACGGGTAAAACCACCTTATTATTTAATGCTTTCAATCAATCCGACAACATGAAGGTGAAAGTCTGGCAAATTTTAGAGTCATATATCGCAGCCAATAATATTGAAGTTGTCGCAAAAGACACTGACCACTCCCGGATAAAAACGGGTATTATCAGTGAAAAATCATCCTATGGTCTTATTTTTCGCAATAACGTATTGAGGGAGTCAAGTTACCGTTTTACCCTTGAGCAAGCGCCGGACGGTTTAAGTGCTGCGTTGACTGTTGATGCTTTAAGTTACGCTGAAAAAAATGACGCCAACGTTTTAAAGGTGAATTTGACTCAGCGAACTAAAAAAAGTATTGAGCTGCGTCTTGTTAATCAGCTATTAAAACATGCCTATGATCTGAAGGAAGCAAGCGAGTTACAACAAGCTGCCACGCAACCATTACCAATAAAACTCGGATTTGATGATAACACTCAAATGGCTTGGGTAGTTGATGCAAACTTTCTCAATACCTGGGTGAAATTACCCGATTTGTTGAAATTGTTAAGATTTGAGATGGTCGATGCAGATAAAAACTTAGGTTATTTCCTGGTAAAATTCAAAGCGCCGAATGAGCAATACTGGCAGGAAAACAATCTTAATCCATTTGAGCTTGATAATGCAGAATACTTTATTCAGTTAGGTGAATTGAATAGCGGCAGTACGTCAATAACCTGGTTAGATGCGGATAAAAATCCTTTAGCGGATGAAAAGATATCTGCAATTTATTTCAGCATCACCTCGAAAATCAGAGATGTTTTATTGCTAAATGAAGCACAAAGTAAATCTTTGTAGTTTTTAGCGTTAATAAAATTAACTTAAAAAACCAATTGATTATTTATCTTTTGGTTTTTTTTCTTTTTTTTTCTGTAAGGCTTTATCTTTCTTTTTTTGTATTGCGTCTAATATTTCTTTAGGCACTTTCATTTTGGCGGTATGTTTTAAGAGCATTAAGTTACTGACTAGCACACCTAGCACTAAAATTATAAGTAATGCGACTGCCCAGCCGTTCATTTTTATTTTCCTTTTCTCTTTATCTGCAGATAAATAAGTATAAAAAAAGCAGGAATAATTTCCTGCTTTTTGGGTCTTAAACAAGCGTTACTTAATCAATTAAACCATACTGCTGATCAAGAATTTCAATGATCTCAGCTTTTGGATTATCCGGAAGCGTAATTTTACGGCCAATAATTTTTTCAGCAATGCCGATATAAGTTTCTGAAATTTTCATCAATACTTCAACCGGAAGGGCATTATTTTGTGCTAAGGCGGTTCTTTCCGCCATGCGGTCTTTATTTAAAAGAATATCGGGATCAGGGAAATGGTTTAATAATAACTGGCGGAAATCTTCTTTAGAGTTTTCGACGATCTTACCTTTTCTGTATTCAGCCCCATCCCACATTCGTGATGAATCGGGCGTGCCCACTTCGTCCATGTAGATCAGCTTTTCATTACCGGCTTTATCATTCACATAACCAAATTCAAATTTAGTATCCACAAAAATCTGATCGATTTCAGCTAACGCATCGCTGATAACATTAAACCCTTCTTTTAATAATTTTTCATAAAGGTTAATGTCTTCTGCTTTAGTAAAGTTAAACGCGGCGAAGTTATCTTCGATGTTTTTACGGGTAATATTGACATCATCAACCGCCGCCACACCCGGAATGCCCTCAAGAATACCTTTGGTAGAAGGGGTGATCAGTAATTCAGGTAGTTTTTGATCTCTTTTAAGACCGTCTGGAATTGCAATGCCGCAGAATTCACGTTCCCCTTTTTCGTAAGAACGCCACATTGAACCTGTGATATACTGACGGCAAATAGCTTCTATCATGATCGGTCTGGCTTTTTGTACTATCCAGACTAACGGATGTGGAATATCTAAGATATGGCTATCAGCTAGACCTTGCTCTTTGAATAAGTTAAACCAATGGTTAGAAATCGCATTAAGCGCCTGGCCTTTGCCTGGAACCCCGTTCATTCCGCCTTCGGCATGCCAGATGCAATCAAAAGCAGAGATGCGATCACTAATCACCATAATGGCAAGTGGTGCATCGGCTGCAACATCATAACCTTTTTCTGCGATTAAACGTTTACTGTCAGCTTCTGTTAACCAATAAACTGAGCGTACTTTACCACTGTGGACAGGTTGATCCGATCTGATTGGGAGATCATTATTAACAGCTAATACTTTGTCGGCAAGACTCATAAACAACTTCCTATATACGAATTGAGATGAAACAAGCGGGCCTTGTCTCGTTATAGATTAGGGGGGTAATAATAACAGAATAGATCTACCTTCGCATTCTCAAAATAGAAGATAAAAAGCACAAATTAATTGTGCTTTTTTCACTGGTTGCGCTGAGTTTGAGTATTAATTGA
>DATCZZ010000029.1:0-2920 GCA_036525635.1 Psychromonas sp.
ATAACGTAAGGTTTCCCCGCCAAATGCCATCTCCTCTAAAAAGGTTAATTCACAATCCAGCAGACGGTAGACTCGTTCACCTTTGTTTTGAAAATCGATGCCGATATAAGAGATAAGCATTAAATCACATTGTCCCGATTCTACCGACACCGACCATGGGATTTGCCCATCGATTAAAAAGGGAGCATCTGTCGGAATATCATATTCCGTTGCCATGTATGATTTTTTGTACTCATTGACGGTCGCATCTAAATCCGTCACCCGCGTTACCAAGAGATAATCGGTAGTTGGCAACCGCACGCGACGGGCGTAGCTATCTATAATCTCATAATCTCTGCCAAAGACGTTGGCAATCTTACCTTCGGCAAACTCAACCAGATCAGCACTGGCAAAAATAATGTTATGCGGTTTTCTATAGCGCTCAATTAACTGCAAAGGCGGGTAGATGTAACCGGTGGCTCCTTTTATCTGAAAACCAGCAGGCTGCACAAAAGATGATTGCAGGTCACCCTGCAGCGTCATTTTCGCCGCTTGCGCTCTTTGTTCTTTTTGGAGATCACTTTCTGAATTTGAGTTAACTTCACCTGTACCAGACATGCCGGAAGCGATCTTTGCCTGCAGTTTAATTAATTTAGCTATCTGCTGTTGTGCAGCATGACGTGAACGGATAAATGCCTGATGCGTTTTTGTCTGCTGAAAAATCTCTTTACTGGTTTTACTGTTCACCTTTACTCCGGATCGTTCTATCGAAGTGGCTGCTTCGAAAAATGGCTGGTTACCTGTAACAGCCACATTGCTTGTTGCTGCCTCCCGCATGAGATATGCTGGTTTCACTTGTAAATGCGCAAGCCTGATGGGGTTGTTAATAGCGGGCAAACTCTTACCGGCAGCTTGCTCTTTGATGGTTGCAAAGAGCGGATTGTTATTGTGTTTCAGAATAGATTGCTGAATATTAGCCCCCCCTAACATTAGCGTTTTAACTAATGATGATCTGGTTTCACTCTCTGCTAAGGGTGCAGTCTGATGCGAGCCATTAGTTGATGATAAAATCAGATGAGCACAGGAAAAATCTTTGCCTAAACCGTTAATGGCCGTGTTAACACCGGCCTGTTCTTTATCTAACAGCAAAGCTGTTTTAATAATACTCGCCATACCGGAAGCATTAAAAAGGTGCCCTATCTGGCGTTTGGCACTGTCTGTTTTTATATTTGGATAGAGGCTGTTAAAGGCTATTTTTTCTGCCCGGTTATCCTGAACAAAGCCACTGGCAAAAGCTTCAACATTATTGATCTGCTTAGTGGTCAAACCCGCTATCTGACAGGCCTTGCGTGCGGCCTGTTCAATTGCCTGGTGATCACTCCCCGCTGCAAAACTGCATGCAGCTATATTTGCATAAACCCTATCAGGATTGGCCGTTGAACCTGGTTTAACCACAAATGCGCCAGCCCCCTCGCCGACCAGCCACTGCTGTGAATCCAGTAGGTTGGGTTTGTTTGTTGCATCTTCAGAAACTTGGCCATAACGTTGCCGTAAACTGATATTTTCAAGGGAGCCCGCCAGGTCCACGCTGGCAATGATCACCGCTTCAACGCTTGAGGTCTGCAATAGGTTTTGCGCTATTTCCACACAACGGTAAACGGAATTTTCTTCACTGGATACGGTGAACGCAGGGCCTGAAAAATCCCACAGCGCAGAAATACGTGACGCCATGATATTACCGATGAAACTGGTATATTGATTTAACTGCGCAGCCGATGCGATGCTCTCCTTGGCAATATTAGCCAACATTAACTGCTGCTCGGCAGACAACTCAATGCCCTGCTCTTTTAAACCCTGCTCAATTTGCGTGCTTAAATTAACCCGGCCGCGATATTGATGCAGCTCCAACTCAACCCCCATAGCAACCAGCACCGCGACGTTACCTCCCACGCTTAGTTGCGCATCCTTAGCCGCATTATCAGCGACTTTCATCATTAACAGCTGCTGCGGGATAAGGCAATCCTGTTCATTGGGCGGTACTTTAAAACGTAAAAAATCAATATCAAAACTTTCTATGTAGCCGCCTTTCGGCGCTTTCGCCAATAATAAAGTCTCTTTAATTCTTTGGTTTTGATCCATCCCCTTCCAGCGGTTTGGCGGGATTTTCCGGAAAGTGGTTTGATTGCTGTCTAATAGCGCTGTAAATTCAGCTAAGTTCGCCGCCCCGCCAAAAATACAGTCCATACCGATAATTGCCAACGGCTCAGGGGGTTTTGCGACTGTCGAGGCTGCTTTATAAGGGGTATTACCGGGCTGCAGAACCAGATGGGCGTTACTGCCGCCAAAACCAAATACACTGACACCTGCAGTACGCGTTTGCTCTCCCTTAGATGGCCAGTTAAGCGTTTCTGTGGGCATCTGCGCTGCTGAAAAATAGCCATTTTTAGAGCGGATCGGATCTTTTAAACTGATAGTTGCCGGAATTTGGCCTTCATTTAATGCCCAAATAGCTTTGGTCATTCCCGGCATACCGGCTGCGGTCAGCAGATGGCCAAGATTTGATTTAGCCGAACCTAATAAAGGTTTGTTGTGATAAGCACTGAAGAAGGTTTCCATTGAGCTTAATTCAACTTTATCTCCCTTAGGCGTGCCCGTCGCGTGACATTCAATGTAATCAACATCCGCAGGACTGACCTGCGCATCCTGGTAAGCTCGCTGATAGGCCAGTACCTGCCCTTTACTATTGGGACTTAAAACGAACTCACCTTTACCGTCATTCGACAGCGCGGCGCCCTTAATGACGGCATGAATTTTATCACCGTCACGTAAGGCATCACTGTGGCGTTTCAGGACCATCATGCCGGCCCCCTCTGCGGCAAATAACCCCTGAGAGTTTTTGTCCAGAGGAGCATGACAATTATTAGCAGGGAAAGCCTGGAAA
>DATCZZ010000030.1:0-2265 GCA_036525635.1 Psychromonas sp.
AATTCAGAGCTGCTTTTATAATATCGCCATTTGGTACACGGCTATAGATAGTAGCAGGTTCACAAGGTCCGTTAGCATCGGTGATTTCAGACAGGCTCATAGCCTTACCATCCGAGTCAAGGAAAGCACCATCACGTTTGATAAATGGATCAACATAGTTTTGTATCTCATCCAACGAGAAGTGTGAGGCTCCGTTTACTTCCCACCAGCGTTGATGCTCATTATCGTCCTGAGGTGCATACCCCATCAGAGCAGTAAAAATCTCAGTACCGATCGCGATCGTTTTTGCATCCACATCAGTACGCAACTGCCCGGTACGATCGTAAAACAGGTAGCCGTTATAAACATGGTGCAGAGGCTGAATAGCATTGTAATACGTTGAAACCTTCAAAGTGGACTGTGATTCAGCGGCTGCAATCAGTTTTTTAACTTTTAAGCCACCCATAATGTCGGATGCGTTTGTTTCTGCCATTCGACCAATCTGAGAGAAGATATCCCAAGCCAGTACATCACCACCAACAGCCATAATCAGCGGGTTAGCAGGATCAATTTCACTACCATTCAGCGGATCGATATTAGAAGCAGTCACATTAAGTGCTTCGTAGCGCTCAGGGTTCCACTTCTTCATTGAATCAATACCATTGTGCTGTGCACTGATACCAATCCATGCGTAACCATCACGAACCACCAGCTCACGAGTTGCACCGAACACAAAATCGATATCCTGATCCAGTGTCACATTCAGCCATTCAACGATAACGGTACCATTGAACTTAGCAGGATTGACCGGTCGACGTACCAGTGCCCGCGTTACATAAGGGTTGTTCGTGTCGATAAGCTGTGCGGTTTGCATAGGATCTTTGATACGGTAACGGTTTGCCAGCCCCTTAATAAAGTACTCTTTTTCCACATAGCCATTTTCCTGCATCGGCATCACAGTTGCACTCATTGGTGTCCCGAATGCAGGAGGGGTAACTGCCGTAGGTAGAGAATCAACTGAGCCATAATTACCATCATTACCAGCACAAGCGGTAAGAACAATACTAGCGAGTATAGATGCCGTCCAACGGAGAATTTTAGCCATTGAGCCTCTCTGATCTTTTAAAGATACAAAACAACTTTTTGATTGCCGCAAATTTATCTGTTGGTTAATTACAATGTCATTCATAATGATTCCTGGTCAGGTTTAGTTAATAAGAACTTTGGTCCGGTTTATTTTGTGTGCAAGAGTATAAAAGAGTTGCTATTGATTAATTAGATGGCAAAATAAAATAAGCATAATAAGCTCTACTTATTAATAAGCGACCAGTTGTTTCCTGTTCTTATCCATTCTTACAAGAAGAATCATTGATGAATTTGATTCATAACCACATGCCATATGACTCTATTCTTTAAGTTTCCAGCATAAATTATATTTAGCCGTGAAGAGTTTTATTAAATAAAAATAAGGCATTCTGACCGTTACCGGATCTCCCCCCACGAAGATCTTCATGTCGCTATCCAGGCTTCAAACCCCTTAAACTACATATAGATGATAAATATGGACAAAGGGAATAACTACTTTATTGACTTAGCAGTTGCCGCGAGCTTTGCGCTATCGGTGTACTGAGTCAATTGTTTGCTGCATTTCAGCAAGGACTGAAAAAAGGGATATCAATTAGCTAATTTTCTGAGCTGGCTATCCAAATGTACGCCTATGCAGGTTTCCCTCGCAGTTTCAACATATTAGGTACGTTAGTTAAAGCAATTGAACAATGCCAACAAAACGGCTTCACTCCTGCAGCTGGCGAGCTTGCCAAAGAATTGGATGCTAACACCAATAAATTTGATTATGGCGATCGGGTTCAGCAACGTTTAATCGGAGCACCAGTTAGCAGTCCTCTATATTATTTGAATTTTTTCCAGCCATTGTTTTCTTCAGAGGAAACCCCGGTGCTATTGCCTGTGCAGGAGGTGGTTTTTCCTATGTCGGCTCAATCCATGAAAGTATGCCCCTTGCATTTAGAGTTAAGTAAAAAAGGATTTAACACATTTGCGATACAATATCGTACCGGAGGTTTGAAGGTTGCGACTGAAGATCTCTCTGCTGCAATTAACTTTGTTTTTGCTCACGCAGATCAGCAGCAAATCGATACCAGTAATTATTCACTATGGGGAGGCTCTGCAGCGGCCCGCCCACCTTTGCTGTTGTTGGAGAAGATGACGGAAATAAATTAAGCCTTATACTAAATCAGCCTCTACCCTCGATTTTAGCATACCTAATTC
>DATCZZ010000031.1:0-5608 GCA_036525635.1 Psychromonas sp.
AAGCGCACCGCTACTACCGGTCAGTTCTGAGCTTTTATTATCGTCTCTGCCGACCCATGTAGTGACCACCTGCTCGGCATCGAAGCCAACAAACCAGCTATCATTAAGTTTATTGGTGGTACCGGTTTTTCCCGAAAAGTATTGCCCTTTATTGCGCCAGCTTAAGCTGCGGGCAGTCCCTTCTGTGGTGACTTTATGAAGTGTATCAGTTAATTTTAAAACAGCCTCTTCGGAGAATATTTTTTTCTGACGCATTGGCCGCTCATATAACAGTTCCCCATCGGAGGAAACAATCGAGCGGATCATGGTTAACGGCTGATAAACACCTGACATGGTAATTGGCTGATACATTTGCGCGACCTGGAAAGGGGAAAGTGCGACACTGCCCAGGACCAGAGAGGGGTAAGCTTTAATTTTTTCTCTTACCCCCATTTGATATAAGCTGTTAATGACCTTGTCAAGGCCGACCTGCATCCCCAAATTAACCGTAGGGATATTCAGAGAGTACACCAGAGCCTCCTCCAAACTCACCTCGCCACGGAATTGACGATCATAATTTTTCGGACGCCAGCGTTGACCCGAGCTGTTTTTCAGGACAATCTCTTTATCACTGAGTCTATCAGCAAGATCAAATCCGGCATCTAACGCAGTTAAATAGACAACGGGTTTAACCAAAGATCCTATCGGCCGTTTCGCATCCAGGGCGCGATTAAAGCCACTAAACTTGACATCTTTGCCTGCGACTAAAGCCAGCACTTCCGCAAACTGCCGATCACTGACTACCATTGCCCCCTGCAGGGTAGACAGACCTTTATTTTGCAGGCCACTTACCCCCTGCGCAACTGCTAACTCCGCATTTTTTTGTACGAAGGGATCGATCGAAGTGAAAATAAACAAACCGTTACTTTTACGCACCTTTTTGGCGACCTTAGTTTGCAGCTCTCTATGTAATAAACTGACAAAGGCTGGATTTGCACGATGGTTTATCGCCCCTCTAGCGCTCAAATTAAGCTCACTCTGCACAGCATATTGATAATCTCGGCTGGAAATAAGGTTATTTTCAAGCATCTTGCGCAGCACCAGATCCCGACGAGCTAACGCGCGCTGCGGATTGCGGTAAGGATTATAATAGGAGGGCCCCTTGATAATCGCCACTAACAGGGCGATTTGTTCAATCCGTAATTCATTGACAGGACGCGCAAAATAATAATCACTGGCAAGCTCAATACCATAAATAGCTGTATTACCATTTTGCGCCAGATAGACCTCGTTTAAATAGGCCTCTAAAATTTTATCTTTGCTGTATTTATAATCGATTAACACAGCAATATAGGCTTCCTGAAATTTTCGCCATAAACTACGATCCTGGCTTAAAAAAAGATTTTTAGCCAGCTGCTGGGTAAGTGTACTGCCACCTTGCAGGGTTTGTCCGGCCTTAAAGTTAACAATAAATGCCCGCATAATCGCCAGGGGGGAGATCCCCTGATGATGATAAAAATTACGATCCTCCATCAATAATAAGGTATTAATAAACAGATCCGGAATCTGCTCAAAGGCAATAAAGACACGATCTTCGACGTTATCTGAATGGAGGCGCTCTAACAGCAGAGGGTCTAAGCGCACAGAGTTGATATTGTCCTGATTGGCAGTCGCGATTGAGATGATCTGCTCAGCGGAAAAGTTAACGGCAATCTTCTGTGCATTTTCATATTTATCTGGAAAATTAAAAGCACGTTTGTAAATAATCACCTGCTGATTATTTTCTGCAAACTGCCCGCTTGCCTGCACATGCTCTACCGGGCGATAATTTAATAACTTAAGCTCGCTGATTAACGCTTGTTTCGCTAACTTGCCGCTATTTTTTAGTACTAAAGGGCGGGCATAAACCTGTGCCGGTAATGTCCAGGTTGAACCGTCCAGTTTACGTTCAATTTTTCTGTCAAAATAGATACCGGCGATAAACATCAGGGCGATAAAAGCGATAGTGCCTTTCCAAAAAAAAGAGCACAAAGCACTTAACAAGGAGCGTTTAATCGAATTCTTATTTTTGCTTTTAATTTTCTTAGGGTTGCGCTCTGTTGCAACCTTAGTTTTTGCAGCAGCCTTAGCTGTTTTGCTATTTTTAGACATCAACTTCCCAACTGTTTTTATTCCTGATCTATCAGCTTTTTGCTGCTTGTACTGCAAACCGGTTCTGCGGCTAATAATAAGCCCTACTAATGGATTGACCAGTATATTGATAAGGCACGGGCAGGAGATTATAACTCTTTGCGGGGCATTCGCTATGCATCATTGCCCGCCACTTACTCCCTTCTGTTCGGCAACCCCCTTCGCTATGTTGAGCGGCAAAAGAGCAGAAAGATATTATCGCATGCACCTGAGCGATTGTAGCAAGCATCTTGGCAGATTTGCCAATATGCTTCAGGAATGCTGACAAAAAGGCAGATAAATTAGGACCATGATTTGAATTTTGCTTAGCCCTGACAGAGCAACTCATTTTGTACAAATAGCGATCCTAACTATACGATGTTTTGCGCTTTTCTTTCGACAAACTGGGTGGTTCAACCCCACTAATGAAGAGGCATAGAATCGCGCTTCAAGAGGGAAGGCGTTGATTTAAGGTGTTAATAAATTGGATTCTTGCTGTTTTGCAATGTTATATTGGGAAATAATCGATTTGGAGAAGACCGATGCACAACAGCCAAACCTTTCGCGAACATGATTTTTCACAACAAAATTTACAAGATAGAACATTTGAAAACTGCCATTTTTATCATTGTGATTTTAGCCGTGCAGATTTAAGAGATGCAAAATTTATCAATTGTAAGTTTATTGAAGCGGGAGAGAGTATTGGCTGCCAATTTAATTATGCTGATTTACGTGATGCCAGTTTCAAACTGTGCAAGCTGGGCATGGTTAACTTTCAAGGCGCAAATGGTTTGGGTGCAGAGTTTAGAGAATGTGACTTGCAGGGAGCAAGTTTCTTCAAAACCAGCTTTGTAAACCAGATCTCACATCTCAGCTATTTTTGCTCTGTTTATATCACAGGCTGCAATTTATCCTATACAAACTTCGAAAAGCAATGTATTGAAAAATGTGATTTATCCGAAAATCGTTGGACGGGCGCTAACTTACAACAAGCTTCTTTTAAAGGCTCTGATTTAAGCCGAGGCGAATTTTCAGCAGATAGCTGGCAGCAATTTGATATCCAATATTGTGATTTAACCCATACGGAACTATACGGGTTGGATCCGCGCCGAGTGAACTTAACTGGGGTGAAGATCTGCGATTGGCAGCAGGAACAACTATTAGAGCCACTAGGCATTGTAATTTTACCTAGTTAAAAAGGCAATACAGGGCCCTGTTCACGCGCTATTTTCTGTTTTTAATCGAACGTCCCGGCAACTCCAGCAGCGGCGCTTCCGGCCAGCGGTGTTTGGGATATCTGCCGCGCATCTCTTTGGCGAGATCAAAATAGGAGGTGCGCCAGAAGTTTGCCAAATCACTGGTCGTTTGAATGGGGCGTCGCGCCGGTGAAAGCAGCTCAAAGCGGATCGGGACTGTGTTGTTCGCCAGCATGGGAGAATCTAACTGGCCGAACATCTCCTGCAGAATGACCGAAACCGTCGGTCCCTGCTGCTCATCATAACGAACGGCGATTGATTTGCCGCTCGGCGCCAGATAAAACTCGGGCGCCTGACGCTCTAAAGTTTGGCTTTCCTGCCAGGTTAAGGTTGCCATAAGCAGATCCGCGATATTAAATTGTCTGAGCTGCTTGAGGCTTTTTACCTTGCTAATATAGGGCAGTAACCAGTTATCCAACTGGTCGATCAAAGAGGTTTCACTTATTTGCGGGAAATCCTCCAGCACCGCGCCTAGCCATTTGACTCGCGCCAGCCATGATGCGCATCTGCCCGTCCAGTTGAGAAATGCCATCCCCTCCTGCTTAATAATATCGGTGACGCACTTTGCAAATTCCTCCTGCGGAATAGCGTTTAATATTTTTTCTTCCAGCACCAGAGAGCGGTAGGTGAGCTGCTGCCGGCCAATGACTTTCTCTTTTTTATTATCTAAAGCGTAATGGCAGATCTCCTCCACCTGCTCAGCCAGTACGGCTTTAATCTGCTCAATGGCAACGCTTGCGCAGCTGTAGATAGTACCGTCTCTGTTCTTGCCGTCACAATCACAGACCACCAGCCAGGGCTCACCCTGCACAGAGTCCATCTCTCTGAGCGAGACGCCCCGCCCGTTGGCGAGTAGATAGCGGTTGCTTTGCGCACTGCGTATTTTGGCTAAACGATCCGGGTAGGCCCTAAGCAGTAAGGCGCCCGCATACCGGCTTAACTCAGATAAGCTGACAGGTTCGCTCAGTGTGGGCAAACCCAGTGACCTGGCAAAAGATTTGGCCAGGGTGATCGCCTGCTCTAACGCGCCGATATTAAGCTTGTGCTTTGTTTTTAATGAGTTTCTGTCAGCCAGATAATCATTGAATAGAATAACTCGCTCGACAATATCTGAGCTCTCGGCATTGAATAAAATATCTCGCTCACAAAGCAGTGCCGCCAAAATGCATGCGATTCTTTTTTGCAACTCGGATTCGCAGCTCAGCAACATGCTCGCCAGCCTGGGCTCAAGGCCCATTTTTAATGCGCGGCTCCCCTGCTTTGTTATCCTGTTATCGGCATCCAGCAAGCCTAAAACATAATTAAGGGAGCAGGCTACATCAAAATGATGCTTAGGTGGCGGCGTTAACCAGTTAACCTCGGAAAATGTTGTGATTCCCCAGGCGGCCAGATCCAGCACTAAGCTGGTCAAATCGCTGTTAGTTACCTCTTCCCCCTGAAAATCATTGCAGCCGTTGTACTTTGCTTCACTGTACAGCCGAATACAGCGCCCCCTCTGCAAACGCCCGGCCCGTCCGGCTCTCTGTGTGGCAGAGGCTTTGGAGATATAAGTAGTTTCTAATCGCGACAGGCCGCTTTTGACATCAAAGCTTAAGATTTTTTCTAAGCCGGAATCGATGACAGTGCTGATACCTTCAATGGTTAAACTGGTTTCGGCAATGTTGGTAGAAAAGATCACTCTGCGCTGACCGCCTGTTTTTTTGCTCAGCACCAACTCCTGCCGTGACAGCGGTAGACCGCCATATAAAGGCAACAACTCGAGGCTTGAGCCGACTTGCGCCTGCGCTAGCTGCATCGCTCTTTTTATATCGGCCTGCCCGGGTAAGAACACCAGAATATCTCCCGCCTCAGGGGCATTTAACGCCACATTTAACGCCCGCATCACCTGCTGGTCCAGATAGCCTTGCGTGTTACTCATATATTCAACAGCTACGGGATAGCTTCGGCCTGGGCATTTAATTACCGGAGCATGATGAAGGTAATCGGCTAACAGATCCGTGTCGATAGTAGCTGACATCACCAATAACTTTAAATCATCCCGATAGGCTTCCTGAACTTCCAGAGCCAGCATTAGGGCCAAATCAGCATGAATAGAGCGCTCATGAAACTCATCGAAAATAATCAGCCCGACATCACTCAGTTCAGGATCATTTTGCAAACGGCGGGTTAAGACACCTTCGGTGACAATCTCCAGCTGCGTATCC
>DATCZZ010000032.1:0-7343 GCA_036525635.1 Psychromonas sp.
GCATTCATGGCAATTTCCTCAAGGGGGAATTAAAGATGGGGAAACGCCTGAACAAGCCATGTATAGAGAGTTGTACGAAGAGGTCGGTTTAAAACCTGAGCACGTTAAATTATTAGCAACCAGCCGTAATTGGCTACGTTACAAATTACCTAAACGATTAGTACGTTGGGACTCCCCGAATCCAGTTTGCATCGGGCAGAAACAACGCTGGTTTTTATTACAATTGATTTCAGACGATAAGCAAATTGAATTTGAGGCATGCGGTAATCCTGAATTTGATGCTTGGCGATGGGTAAGCTATTGGTATCCCGTTCGCCAGGTTGTCTCTTTTAAGTGTGAAGTTTATCGTTATGCACTGAAAGAATTTTCTGCAGTTGCTTTTTCTTTAATGAAAAACAGTTCAGAAAAGAAAAGGAACAAACGCCCTCGTCGAGCCTCATATTATAAAAATAGATAAAATAAATTTTTCTAAGAAAGGAATTTTGCATGTTAAGTCAGTTGCGGGAGATTGTAGAGCAGGTTGGAAATGCAAAAAGTTTGACCGAAGCGATGGACATACTGGTGAAACAGACCAAATTGACCATGCAGGTCGATTGTTGCTCTATCTATATTACCGATGATGAAAAAACACAGCTTAATTTAATCGCCAGTGAAGGTCTTGCAAGCCATGTTGTGGGACTTTCTCACCTTAAGTTTGGTGAAGGTGTTATAGGCTTAATCCATGCAAAGGAAGAGCCTTTAAACATCGCCAAAATATCAGAACACCCTAATTACAAATATTTGCCAACCAGTGGCGAAGAGTTTTTTAATTCATTGTTAGGCACACCCATTATCCATCGCCGAAAAACCATCGGGGTGTTAGTCGTACAGCAAAAAACGCCGCGTTTGTTCAGTGAGTTAGAAGAGTCTTTTCTGGTCACTTTAGCGATGCATCTGGCGAGTGTGCTGCTTCATCCCTATAGTCTGGATCCAAAAAGATTAAATCAGCCCAGTGCATCGATTCATCTGCAGGGCTGTCCGGCTAGCGCCGGTATTGCAATAGCTGATGCTTATGTCGTGCGTCCTGTTTTAACCTTGGCAGAGGTTAAAATAGAACAAAGCCATTCGCTTAGTAAAGATCAGCTGCTGTTTGAGATGATTGTTAAAAAGTGTGCGGATGAGTTCTCTAATCTGGCATTAACACTGAAGGAGAAAGTATCTAAAGATGCCTTTTCCCTGTTTGATATTTACTCGCATATTTTAAAAGATAAAGCTTTTTTAAGTGCCATTAGAGTGCAGATTAATGACGCTCATTTAAGCGCGGCCAGTGCCATTAAAGTAGTTGCTGAATCTTACATCAAACAATTCGATGCGATGAGTGATCCCTATTTAAAAGAGCGCTCTTCAGACATTCGCGATGTTGCACAACGTTTGTTATACCACCTGACGCAACAGGTTGAAGATGACGTAAATTTACCGGACAAGCTTATTCTTGTCGCCAAGGAGGTGACGTTATCCATGCTCGCCAGTATCCCTGGCGAGAAATTGTGCGGTATTGTCTCGGTGCACGGTGGTGTCAGTTCACACGTTGCTATTTTAGCGCGAGCACTGGGGATTCCTGCCGTCATGGGCGTGGAGTTTTCTTTAGATAATATTCACCAGAAAAGTTTAATTATTGATGGTTATGCAGGCGTCGCCATCCTGCTGCCTGAGCAATTATTATTGAATCATTATCAATCTGTACTTGCTGAAGAGAATGAATTAAAAAAGCTGGTTGAATCGGACCAAAGAGAAAAAGCCGTCACAATTGATGGGCATCCGATTGCTATACTGCTGAACACCGGCTTGAATGCCAACCAGCATGGCACAGTATCAGGGCATTTCCAAGGGGTAGGTTTATACCGCAGTGAATTACCTTTTATGCTGACGGATTCTTTTCCTACCGAGCAGGAGCAATTTCAGGCATATCAATTATTACTGGATCAGTATGCTGATTTACCTGTCACTATGCGCACCCTGGATGTTGGTGGTGATAAACAGCTGAGTTATTTCCCGATCGTCGAGGATAATCCTTTCCTCGGCTGGCGTGGTATTCGTTTAACCCTGGATCATCCTGAAATATTTTTGGTGCAGATCAGAGCCATGCTAAAGGCGAGTATAAAACATCAAAACTTACGTATTATGTTGCCGATGATAACTGCTATTGAAGAGGTTGACGAAGCGAAGCGATTGATCATGCAGGCATGGAATGAAATTAAGTATGAGTTGGGTTACTCCCCGGAAACTTTTCCTCTGCCGGCAATCGGGGTCATGATTGAAGTGCCTGCAGCCATTTTTATGATTCCTGCACTGGCTGAAAAAGTGGATTTTGTGTCTATTGGCAGTAATGACTTAATCCAATATTTATTAGCTGTGGATAGAAACAATAGTCGTGTCGCTTCTCTGTTTGATAGTTACCATCCGGCTGTTTTACAGGCTCTAAAAATAATTATCGATAACTGCCGTCGTTTTGATTTAGAAGTGAGCATATGCGGCGAACTTGCCGGTGATCCGATCGGCGCTTTAATTTTACTTGGATTGGGTTATAACAAACTGAGTATGAACTCCTACAACATAGGTCGAATCAAGTATTTAATTAATGCACTTCCGCGTTTTGAATTAGAGGAGTGTGTTGAACAGGCTTTAACTGCCCATAATGGTAAAGAAATTCGTACTATCTTTACGCGTTATCTGGAGCTAAAGGGACTCGGCGGATTTATTCGCCCGGGTAGCTAAATTATTTTTGCCATTAAAAAGCCGAGTTTTTACACTCGGCTTTTTCTGCTTCTGCCCGCCTGAAGACGGGATTCCAAATATAGGTAGCACATATTATTGAAACTGAGCCTTCAGGCTCGGCGGTTTCTGCTTTTATATGATTAATAGCTAGGCTTTTGCAGCTGTTTCAATTGTATTTTCCGTTTCTGATTCTTGGCTTTCTGCTGCGCGGCATGCGGCCGCTGTAAAAATAACATCCGTTGAGCTATTTAATGCCGTTTCAGCAGAGTCCTGCACAACACCAATAATGAAACCTATTGCCACAACCTGCATTGCCACTTCGTTTGGCACACCAAATAAACCACAAGCGAGGGGAATTAATAATAATGAACCACCGGCGACGCCCGATGCCCCGCAGGCAGAAACTGCAGCGACGACACTTAACAAAATGGCCGTGGCCATATCAAATTCAATCCCCAGCGTATGCACTGCTGCTAAGGTTAATACGGTGATAGTGATCGCAGCACCCGCCATATTAATGGTCGCACCAAGTGGAATTGAGACGGAGTAGGTATCTTCATGAAGATCTAATTTATTACACAACTCCATGTTCACCGGAATGTTGGCTGCTGAACTGCGCGTGAAGAATGCGGTAACGCCGGATTCACGTAAGCATTGGAAAATTAAAGGGTATGGGTTTGTTTTTATTTTGACATATACAATAATCGGGTTAACCACCAGGGCAATTAATATCATACAGCCCACTAATACGGCTAATAGATGTGAGTACCCTAAAAGCGCATCAAAGCCGGTTGTGGCAATTGTACCTGCTACTAAACCGAAAATACCTATGGGTGCCAAACGGATCACCAAATGAACAATGTTAGTTACGGCTTTAGAGATATCATGCAATGCCACTTTTGTGCTTTGCTTTGCACGCTGCAATGCTAAGCCCAAACCCGCTGCCCAAGCTAAAATACCGATAAAATTGCCAGTGACAAGCGCATTGACCGGGTTATCAACGATTTTAAATAGGAGGGTGTTTAATACTTCAAGGATCCCTTCTGGTGGCGTCGCCTGAATATCCGTTGTTACCAAGAGCAAAGTGGTAGGGAAAAGGTAACTAATAATAACAGCAGTAGATGCGGCCAATAGTGTGCCTAACAAATAAAGGTTAATAATCGGCTTGATGTTGGTATGGGTGCCCTTTTGTTGATTAGCGATCGATGATGCAACTAACACAAACACTAAAATAGGCGCAACAGCCTTCAGAGCACTTACGAACAGATCGCCTAAAAAGGAGATTGATAAAGCGCTTGCTGGCGAAACACTGGCGAGTGTTAAACCGGCGATAATACCTATTGCTATTTGCAACACTAAACTGCCGTTAAAAAAACGTTGTAAAAGAGTGGGGGTGGGGTTCATATATAAAACCTGTTTTAATTATGGGATTTATAACAAATAAATCCATGAATTTTGATTAGCGAAGGTTACCTGTAATGGGTAATCGGCGCGTATTATAGAGTGGTTAGTTTAATACGTCGTGAGTTTTGTCATAAAATAGAGGATTCCCATGTAAAAAAACGGAATTTTTTTCATCATTGTAAAACGCTAGCGGTTTTGCAGGTTGCTATGATTGGTATCCTTAAGTGATTGGGTTATGATGCTCTTTCGTTTAAAAATTTCCGAATGGGTAGATAAATGTCAGCTTCAAATTTCGTTTTACCTCATATTGATCCTATCGCAATCAGTATTGGCCCCCTTGATATCCGCTGGTACGGTTTAATGTATCTGCTTGGCTTTGTTTTTGCTTTTTGGCTGGCAAATCGTCAATGCGATAAATCAAATGGTTTGTGGGCACGTGAACAAGCAAGCGATCTGCTTTTTTATGGTTTTATGGGAGTTATTTTAGGCGGCCGCATCGGATATGTGCTCTTTTATCAATTCCCGCATTTTTTAGATAATCCGCTTTATCTGTTCAGAATATGGGAAGGGGGGATGTCATTCCACGGTGGTGTGCTGGGTGTTGTTACGGCAATTATTTTTTATGCGAAAAAGAATCAGCGTTCAATATTGGCAGTAGGTGATTTTGTCGTGCCGCTTTTACCGGTTGGACTGGGAGCCGGGCGTATTGGTAACTTTATCAATTCCGAATTGTGGGGCAGGGTAACGGATTCACCCTTTGGTATTATCTTCCCTAATGCGGGGCCCTTGCCACGTCACCCATCGCAACTTTATGAGTTTGCGCTGGAAGGCGTTCTCCTGTTTATTATTCTCATTCTTTATATTCGTAAAAAGCGCCCTGCAGGTTCAGTAGCCGGATTATTTTTATTAGCCTATGGCGTGTTTCGCTTTATTGTCGAGTTTGCCCGCCAGCCCGATGCGCAGCTTGGTTTATTAAGTTTCGGATTAAGCATGGGACAACTTTTATCATTACCTATGGTGATTGTCGGCATTGCATTGATAACCTATGCCTACCGTCTGCAGGGCTCACAACCGCAGCCGTCTCAAGCTGTTAATGATAATCCTGCCAAATCTAAGAAAAACAAAGCCAAAAAACACGCGGCTAAAAAATCATAAGCAAACAGTTCAGGTAAGAGAAAATGAAACAATATTTAGCATTATGTCAGCGCATCGTCGACCAGGGTGTGTGGATTGAAAATGAGAGAACCGGTAAACGTTGTTTGACGGTTATTAACGCCGACCTTGAATATGATGTCGCAAATAATCAGTTTCCGCTGATCACCACTCGGAAAAGTTTTTATAAATCAGCGATTGCTGAACTGCTGGGTTATATCCGCGGTTATGATAATGCTGCTGATTTTAGAAAATTAGGTACTAAAACCTGGGACGCAAACGCCAACTTAAATGAGGCCTGGTTAAATAATCCCTACCGTAAAGGTGAAGATGATATGGGGCGTGTTTACGGCGTTCAAGGGCGATCCTGGGCTAAGCCAGATGGTGGTTTTATTGATCAGCTGAAAAAAGTGGTTGATGATCTGCGCAGTGGTATTGATGATCGCGGCGAAATCATTACCTTTTATAATCCCGGTGAATTTCATATGGGCTGTTTACGCCCTTGCATGCATACCCATACGTTTTCTCTTGTTGGCGATATACTGCATCTGACCAGTTACCAGCGTTCCTGTGATGTGCCGCTTGGCCTGAACTTCAATCAAGTGCAGGTGTTTACTTTCTTGGCACTGATGGCACAAATATGCGGTAAAAAGGCGGGGATGGCATACCACAAAATAGTCAATGCGCACATTTATGAAGATCAGCTGCCTTTAATGCGTGATGTGCAGTTAAAGCGTGAACCCTTTGCGTCACCGCAATTAATCATTAATCCGAAGATTAAGTCGTTACAAGATCTGGAAACCTGGGTAACCATGGATGATTTTGAAGTCGTTGGTTATCAATGCCATGACGCAATTAAATATCCTTTCTCTGTTTAAGGGAGAGCCTTAATGCTAAAAACAGTAAAACAGTCAAACAACAAAGCCGCTTCGCCTGAGCAAAGCAACTTCGCTAAAAGATGGTCGCAAATTGAAAAAAAACAGAAGCGCAATAAAGCGCTGCAGAAAAAAATAGCGACCTTTTATACAAGCTTTCAGAGTGAGATTCTGCCCGAAGAGGAGAAAATGTGTGAGCTGCTTGCGCAGGAAGCTCGCCATTTAATGACCTTTCTGCCACGTAAATCCTTTACCCAATGGCAGCGTGAAGAGTTATCAGATTGGATTGAATCCAATGTGAATACATTAATGGAACATCCTTTTTGCCCTGAAGGAGTAGCTGAAGCGTTGCATCTTGAGTACACTGAAGCGCAATTGGCGAATGTGAAAAAGCTTGATGAAAGTCACCTGTTTGAAGCTCAGGAGATAGAGGCGATGCGCGACTTTATTGAAGAGATGTTTGCTTGTGGGGATGATTTTAGTGAACAGCAATTAAGCGATTTTTTACGCGATCCCGCTCTGTTTCATCAACACTTTGCTGAGCACCTCAAAGCGGCAAGAGAGGAGGCCACGGAGGAGTTTGATGAAGATCAGCCTGATGATGCATTCTTTGAGCGCCTTGAAGAGGAGTTTGCCAATAGCGAGCACTTCCAGCATCACAGTCACTCCCAAGCCAGACAACAGAAAAAGTTGAAAGATCTGTTTAACGCCAGCCAGCTAAAAAAATGCTACAAAATCCTCGCCAGCCGTCTGCATCCGGATAAAGAGTTAGATCCGGCATTAAAAGCGCAAAAAAGCGAGTTAATGGCGCAGCTTGCGCAGGCAAAAAAAGAAAAAGATGCTTTTACTATTATCACCCTGTTTCAGCAATATGTGCCCGATAACGATCTCAATTTAGATGACGATTTAAATGCCGAATTGTTAACCTTGTTATCGGAAAAGCTAGCGCAGCTTGATAGGGAGCATCGCCAGTTGCAACATGCCGACACAATAGAGTCGATGGTCTGGCAAAAGTTAGGCGGGCGAACTAAAAATATAATGCAGAGCAAGAAGCAGAAACATTTAGAGGCTCTGTTGGCAAAGCAGGTATCTCTGCAACAGACGATCAGCACGGCAAAGAGCATGAAGCCGCTCAATAAGTTATTATCCGACCGTTAT
>DATCZZ010000033.1:0-2313 GCA_036525635.1 Psychromonas sp.
CTGCTGGATGAAGTATTGATTTATATCCAATCCCTTATCTTGAATAGCCTTATAAATAGCAGCCATGCCGTATAACGGGCTGTCTAATTTACCGGTCATATCCGCCGTCACCATGATCATCGGGATCATGTTTTTGTGCATGATCGGTTTATCCATAACGGTTTTTTCAATCGCCACTAACTCCGAAAGAGGAATTAATTGATCGTTTTGATTACGCAATTTAAGGTTTAAGACCTGCTCTAAATCAACCTTTTCACCTTCTTTAAGCTGCAGGCGAATCGGTATTGCATACTTTTGCTTATCGCTATGTAATATATTGATATCTTTACCGCCAACCGAGGTTGACACGGCATCAACAATATTCGCATAGGGCACCATTAAGCGAGCTGATTTGCTGCGATCGATATTAACCTGCCATTTTTCTTGATCTTCCGGATACATAATATCGATATCAACCACATCCTCCGCTTCAGCAAATAAGGTTTGCAGTTGTGTTGCTGTTTGTTCGCGAATCATCTCATTCGGGCCATAGACCTCCGCCACAATAGGTGACCATACCGGCGGCCCTGGCGGCACTTCAACAACTTTTACATTGGCGCGGTAAGGTTTAGCAACTTCCTGCAGTTGATTGCGGATACTTACGGCTATGTTATGGCTGTCACGCCGACGCTCACTTTTATCCACCAGGTTAACCTGAATATCACCGAGTTCCTGGCTGCTGCGCATGTCGTAATGACGGACTAAACCATTAAAGTTAATTGGGGCGGCTGTCCCTGCATAGAGCTGAAAATTCTTGATTTCGGGCACTGCTTTTACCACTTCACTTAAGTCAACCAGCAGGCGTTGTGTTTGTTCGATTGTACTGCCTTCAGGCAAGTCGACCATTATTTGGAATTCTGATTTGTTATCAAAGGGTAACATCTTCATAACGACTAATTTGCTGACCGGCAGAAGAATCGACAGGACGATTAAAATCATTACTACAAAAAACAGGATCCAACGTGCCATTTTGGCTTTTGGGGCAAGAATAAAAGGGCCAATTATTTTATGGAATAGGCGGCCCATAAAATTTTCTGTTATTAATCTATCTTCTGCAGCGGCTTGAGTTTCTGATGGTTTGTCAGGCACGTGAGGTTTTAATAATTTCCCGCTTAACCAGGGGGAAAGCACAAAGGCAACGGCCAATGAAATAAGCATGCCCATGCTGGCGTTGATCGGAATGGGGCTCATGTAGGGACCCATTAAGCCACTGACAAAAGCCATAGGTAAAAGGGCGGCAATCACCGTAAAGGTTGCAAGTATTGTTGGACCACCGACTTCATCCACGGCAGTGGGAATTACGTCAAAGAGTTTTTTACTGCCCATTTGCAGATGTCGGTGAATATTTTCCACCACCACAATGGCGTCATCGACCAGGATCCCGATCGAAAAAATCAGTGCAAACAGGGACACCCGGTTAAGGGTAAATCCATAGGCCCAGGAGGCAAACAGGGTGATGGTTAAGGTGATGGAAATGGCAACACCGACGACAATCGCTTCCCGCCAGCCCATGGTTAATAACACTAAAATGATCACTGCGCTGGTGGCAAAGATAAGTTTACCTATTAAGGTGTCAGATTTATCTTTGGCAGTAGTGCCATAATCGCGCGAGATGGTCACTTCAATATTGTCAGGTATAAGCACATTTTTGATTTCATTAATTCGCTGTTCAATGGCAAGCGTCACGTCAACTGCATTTTTCCCGGGTTGTTTGGCAATAGCGATGGTTACCGCTGGATATAGCTCGCCATCTTCACTATGTAAAACATTTTGAGTTGGAATATCCGCTGACAGGTTAACCTGCGCGACATCTTCCAAATAAACAGGAAAACCACTATTAACAGAAACGATCAGTTTTTTGATCTCAGAAATGTTTTGCAAAAACCTGCCCGTTTTCACTTTTATCTGCTGGTTATTCTGTATTAAAGAAACGGGTGATGAGCTGGCATTATTGCTGGCTAAAACTTGATTGATCGCATCGTAACTGATAGCAAAACTGTTCATCTTTATTGGATCGATGCGTATATCGACAATTAATTGATGATCGCCGATAGTGTAGATGTCGCGCGTGCCGTTTATATGTTTAAGTTCACTTTCCAGCCCGTGCGCTACCTCGGTTAACTGTTGCGGCGTAACATTTTTATCTTTTGACCAAAGCGTCAATGAGGAGATCGGCACATCATCAATTGCCCGCGGTTTAATCAATGGTTGACCGATGCCGGCATGCATCGGCAGCTTATCCATATTTGAATAAACCTGATTATACAGGTTTAC
>DATCZZ010000034.1:0-9246 GCA_036525635.1 Psychromonas sp.
CACTGAAAAATATATTTTTCTCGAATTGAATCAACCATTGTGTCAGCGCGAGAATAAATTGGCAATAACGTGTTGAGGTTAGAATTTCCTGTATTGCCTGCCGATCTGGCAGTTCATTCTGCTGCTTTTCTAATTTTTGAATTAATGCTTTAGATTGTGGTAGCTTACGAATGTAAAAGCCCTTATCATCTAAAATACTCTGCTGAATGAAACGCTCATCAAACCAGGAGAAAGTACGCGCCAGCCAATGTAAACCATCTAACCAACTTGCTGTTAATAGCTGCGGTACTGTATCTTTAAAGACTTTAAGGTTTTGATGTAAAAATTTAATACCCTTTAATAATTGGTATAAAGCGGCATCGTCAAAAGATTCAAGGTAACAATATTCATGGTATTGGATATGCTGCAGTCCATGCTGCAGATTCGTCAATAAAGCCTGCTCAACTGACATTGCCTTTGTTAAGGGTGAGGATAAAAGTGGTTTAACTTTAAAAACACTGCCGTCAGCCATCATATAACCGCGCTGGGCCTTGCTGACATTACCTAATCTCACTTGAGGTAATGTCGCGATATCTTTCCCTAAAACAAACAACTGATTTTCGTCCCCCTTGAGCAGTTCAAGTTCAATCTCACAAATAGCTGTTTTGCCCATATTTGTTTCAATAAAACCTCTGTCATAAGCTACCTCAATCAAGGTGTTCTCAGGCATTTCAATTAACCATGTTTGACGGTTAAAGTCGGTGCGGAAGATAGGCAACAATTCATCTTCAAGTTGTTTTATATCACAATTCGCAGGCCATATTGTACTCTTGAAACGCGCTAATTCCGGGCGCAACCCTTCAATAGGTTCATTATATTCAGGACGCTGATGCAGCCCACCAATAACCCGGCCGGAGGTTTTAATTGTCTGCACCGATTTATTATCGCAACTGCGGACACGCAGTCCCATATCCATTTTACGTAACAGACGTTTACTGGTATCAAAATAAACGTTGTTTAAGCGTTGTTTTTTAGTGGAAATAACATGATGAAGATTAATTTTTTCATACAATTCCGCGGCAAATTGTGAATTAAAAAAAAATTTAATTTCTATTTCTGTATCCATAATTTATAAAAAACCCATCTAAAATGAATGTTGTTGATCAAAAAAAGTCGTATTAATTGTCCAATTATACTAAATTCATATTCAAATGTGCGCAAAAGAAAGTTACCATGCGCGCAAAATTGTTTTGAATTTATACATTCATACGTTTAATACCCTAATAATAGGATATCCCATGCCAGTTAATTCAATACTTGGAGTTTTCGCAAAATCTCCAATTAAACCCATCCTGACGCATATTGACAAAGTTGCGTCCTGTAGTGGACTGTTAATCCCGTTTTTCGAAGCGAGCCGTAAACAAGATTGGATAAAAGCAGAAGAGATAAGAAAAGAGCTGTCAACGCGTGAAAAAAGCGCGGATGGTTTAAAACGTGAGCTCCATTTAAGATTACCGAAAGGTTTATTTATGCCTATCGCGCGTGGTGATTTGATAGAACTCGCTATCCGCCAGGACAAAATAGCCAATACAGCCAAAGATATTGCCGGCCGAGTGTTAGGGCGAAAAATACAGATACCAGAAGAAATAGCCCACGACTTCATGGCTTACCTGGAACGTTGCCTAGAGGCAGTGCAACAGGCTAAAAAGGCCATTAATGAACTTGATGAACTGTTAGAGGCAGGCTTTAAGGGCCGTGAAGTTGATATAGTCACCAAGATGCTCTCTGAAATCGAAGCAATTGAAGACGATACAGATTCTTTGCAGATTAAACTTCGTCGCGAGCTTTTTGCTATTGAACAGCATTACAATCCAGTTGATGTAATGTTCCTTTATCAAATTATAGAGTGGGTAGGACGCCTTGCGGATCACTCTGAATCAATCGGTGATCAACTTGAACTAATGCTTGTTCGTTCATAACACTAAATAGGATTTTTATGGATATTTTAACTTCATACGGAAGTATTTTGGTTATGTTTGCCGCAGCTGTCGGTTTTCTGATGGCTTGGGGCATAGGTGCGAATGATGTCGCCAACGCAATGGGAACTTCTGTAGGTTCAAAAGCATTAACCATTAAGCAAGCAATTATTATTGCGATGATTTTTGAGTTTGCTGGCGCTTATTTGGCAGGAGGTGAAGTAACATCAACGATACGCAAAGGTATTATTGATGCCAGCTTCTATGTTGATCAGCCTGAGCTATTAGTGTTTGGTATGACGGCGGCATTGTTGGCGGCAGGTTTATGGCTAGTTATCGCCTCCTATTTTGGCTGGCCGGTTTCCACAACACACTCAATTGTAGGCGCAATCGTTGGTTTCTCTGCAGTGGGTGTCGGCGCTGACAGCGTCGCCTGGAACAAGGTGACGGGTATTGTTGGCAGCTGGATAATCACTCCACTGATATCGGGTATTATTGCCTACATGATTTTCATGAGTTCGCAAAAACTGATATTCAATACCAAAGACCCGATTAATAACGCCAAGCGTTATGTGCCATTTTATATGTTTCTTGCCGGTTTTCTGCTCTCTTTAGTAACCATTACCAAAGGCTTAAAACATGTCGGTTTACATTTTACAACCTTTGAAGCCTTTACCTTGGCGCTTATTATCGGTATCGCTGTTACCGCTATTGGTAAAATATTTATCAACCGCATTAAAATCGATCCGCGTGCCGATAAAAAAATGCATTTTGCCAATGTCGAAAAAATATTTGCCGTGTTGATGATAGTAACCGCTTGTGCGATGGCCTTTGCCCATGGTTCAAATGACGTAGCTAATGCAATAGGTCCCCTTGCGGCCGTTGTTAGTATCGTTGCAAACAACGGGGAAATAGCTGCTAAAGCCACACTTGCATGGTGGATATTGCCGCTAGGTGGTCTGGGTATTGTACTCGGATTAGCTATTTTTGGTAAACGCGTTATGGCGACCATCGGCACAGGGATCACACACCTCACACCCAGCCGCGGTTTTGCTGCTGAGCTTGCGGCCGCTGCAACCGTGGTTATTGCCTCGGGAACGGGATTACCAATCTCAACAACACAAACTTTAGTTGGTGCGGTATTGGGGGTTGGTATGGCGCGTGGTATTGCGGCACTGAACCTGGGTGTGGTGCGCAATATTGTCATATCATGGGTGATTACACTGCCTGTAGGCGCGGGTTTGTCGATTGTTTTCTTCTATATGATGAAAGCGATATTCAACTAAAGCCAAAAATATAATCATGCTGTTAAATATAGAGAGCCGATGCTCTCTTTTTTATATCCAATGCTTTTCCTTGGCAGCTTTTACTTTTAAAATAAACGCCCGCAAGCCACTCGCATCCTCAAGTGGCTTGCGGAGAATACCAATTTGTATAAATATCTGTTCAACCTTGTTGGTCAAAATGAACGATGGGCTAGTTGTTCCCATTCATTTTTTCTACACAGTTTTTGACCATTTAATTAAGCGCAATGGTATAATATTTTTTTACCTCAACTGATGGGATCTCTATCTTGAAAACATTCAGATATTTTATTACTGCTATCTCTCTGATGCTTTGCCTAAATGCATCTGCAGAAACCCGCTATGTTAGCGATGATGTCGTCATTTATATGCATTCAGGACCAGGCCAGGAGTATCGCATCACCGGCACAATAAACGTAGGCAGTGCAGTAACTACTTTAAAAAGTGATGCTAACACCAAGTTTTCTCAGGTAAGAACGGATTCGGGAAAAACCGGCTGGGTAAAAGATAACGAGCTGCAAACGACATTGCCGGCAAAAAGTATGCTGCCAACGGTACAAAAACAGTTGCAGGAAGCACAGAAAAAGCTGCAGAATATTGATCAGGAAAACAGCAAAACATTTGATCAGGCAAAACAAGCTATTATAGAGAAAGACAACTTGATAGCTGCGCTGGTAGGTGAGAAACAAACGCTGCAGCAGACTATCACGGAGCTTGAAGCAACCAATCTGGAACTTGACCTGCTGCAAGATACAAAAGACGAGCGTGTAAAAATGGAGTGGATGCTGTACGGCGGTAGTGTTCTCTTTTTTGGATTATTAATTGGCTTACTGATCCCATTTTTACCTCGCCGCAAGAAAAATAGAAATAATTGGTAATCTAGATTCCAGCTCCACTTCAGGGTGCAGATTCACAGGCTAGCTCGGACGGCAGATAAAGTCTGAGCTAGTACACTCTTTTCAAATATAATATTGCTCAATAACCTTTCCAATCCGTTAATGACTCCAGGCTAAAACTTTGTCGCCCCAAGCGGAAAATACTGCGATTCGGCTGAATCTCAAGCAGCTGGATTTGACCTTGCCCATCAAACTGCCCCTCCTTTAGTTTTTCGCCATTAACCTTGATCCAGCGCTCCCGTGCAATGGTCGAATAGATATGTGTATCGTATCTTATGCTTGGCACTTTCTTTTGAAACTCACTGCTCATCTCATAAATATCACTGCCATCATTACCCGTCGCCGTTAAAGAGAGTGGCTCCTGCTCAGGGTTGCTTAATAAAGCGAGTTCAAAACGTTGTCTCAGATCATCAGAAACAGCCCTGTAATCAAGCTCCTCTTCTCCATTCCCATTGACGGACGGATCCGCTCTGCCGGCTGGTGCTGCATTATCACTCAATACAGCTGTTCCTGTATCGGCTTGATAGGCAGGTAAAGGCTGAGTAACAAAAGTCACTTTCTTAACAGTATTAGACTCTGTCTGAGTTGTTTGAAGCAAGCTGTCACTGACCGCTTCAGACTCTGCCGGGCCGCTTTCAAGCAAGCTTGCATTGACAGGTTCAGGCTCTGCTGGGACGCTTTGCAACAAACTTGCATTGACAGGTTTAGACTCTCTTTGAACTGTTTCAACCACTCTCCCATTATCTCCCCTCTCTGCTGTTTGAGTCACCTCGCCGGCTTTATTTTCCGCCTGCAGCTGCTCTCTATTAAATCCATTCTCCTGCCCTGAAAACTGCTTATAAAGTAAAAGGGTTAATAATCCAATGATAATCAGGAGAGCAGTTAATAAGGCAACCCTCCATTTTAACAGCCCCTTTTCGCTGGTTGCGTGCTGGGAAACATAATCACCGCGTAAGAATTTTTGTTTCTGCAGCGCATCTAGAATTGTGGACATTAATATACCTCCTGCTGTAACCGCGGCAGCTGCGGATTAACCTGTTGTAATAACGGCATCAAAGTCTGCGCCCCGACGATACCATCTTCTTTTAAGCTGTTATCTCGCTGAAACGCCCTAACCTGTTCTAATAAGGGCAAATCAAAGCGATTTTCACTCTCCAGCTGAGCCCCATGCAGCTTATTAAATTGCCTGACCAGCCAGGCTATTTTTTCATTCTGCTGACCAAATTTGATGTAACCCTGTAATTCAAACGGCGCCTGCCACAGTAAAGTGAGATCGCCTGACCAGTACCTATTAAACCATGTTTCAGAGACCTCAATCAGTTGCCCGTCAATCAATAACTGGTAGGCACCATTAATACGATAAAGTACTGCATATAAACTGTCCAAATCATCCGTTTCCAGTTTAACCACACTTGGGTAATTCAGCTGTTTTAATTTTTTAAGGCTGCTATTTGTTGAATAACAGGATAACAACACACTTTTTCCCTGTTCACAATTAACCGTTTCAATGTAGGTTTGATAACCCCACACTGCATATAAATTCAGCAGTGCATTGGCAAAAGTCGCATTGGAAATATCTAATGTTGGATAGCCATCAAACCAATTTAGTGATTCTTTTTCTGCTCTTGGTGCAACGCCCGCCTGTTTTATTAACTCAGGCGCTAAACTTGTTTCTGACGCTGATTCAGTTGAGAAAACAGCTGTAGATTGCAATTCAGCTGCTGGTGACTGCAAATCAGCGGGTAAAGGTGCTGCAGCATGTAATTCTGCTGCTGCTGACTGCAAATCAGCGGGCAAAGGTGCTGCAGCATACAATGTGGCCGATGGTTCTTTCATCCGCTCCAGGCGAAGCAGAATTTCAGGTAGTTGCAAGAGGGTTACAACAGTCAATAAGAGTAAGGCAACAAATCGCCAACTGCTTTTAAAAGATGTAGCAAAGGCGCTGTTATTGCCCGAAAGCTCCATCTCGACACTGGCTTTTTTTACCATCACGGCAGTTACTTTTAGGGAGTTTTGCGTGTATGCACAGAGTAAGCTGCGGTCGCAGAGTAAATTGATTAAGCGCGGAACCCCCTGACTACTTCTGAAAACCTTCCTTAATGCCTGCGCTTCAAAAATCGGAAAGCTTGCACCGGCAACATTTAAGCGATGCTGAATATAATATTCACTCTCTTGCTCGGTAAGGGGTAACAGGTGATAACGTGCGGTAATGCGTTGCGCCAGCTGGCGAAACTCACTTTGTTTGAGTTTCTGCTGTAATTCGGTCTGCCCAATTAAAATAACCTGCAATGGCTTTTTATTATTTGACTCAATATTTGTTAACAAACGTAGTTGCTCTAGTACAGAGAAACTCAGGTGCTGTGCCTCATCAATTAATACAATCGCACTCCGCCCCTGATGATGATTATTCATCATCCAGGTCGTTAAGCTGTCAAATAATAGTTTTAAACTAATATTGTCCTTTGCATAGGCAATATGAAATTCATCACAGATAGTTGCGAGCAGTTCAATTTCCGTTAAGGCGGGATTTAAAATGAAAGCGATATCCGTGGTCGCAGAGATCTCCTGCAGTAATTTACGGCAGACTGTTGTTTTACCCGTCCCCACTTCACCGGTTAACAGCACAAAACCGCCATTGCCCTGCACACCATATTGTAAATGGGCTATCGCTTCTTTATGGCGATCACTTAAAAACAAAAAATCAGGATCTGGAGAGATCGAAAAGGGTTGCTCTTTTAAAGAAAAAAAATCTTGATACATAACAAAACCCAGAGAAGATTAGTGAGAATATGATTAATGACTTAATAGCCAAACCATTTCAGGATGCGGCAATCAGATCTTGAGGTGGTTTGAGTATATACCCGTCATCAATCAAAATGTATTTTTGAATGATGACGGGTATATAATAGCTAAATAAGCCATAAAGGGGGGGAGCAATGCAAGTATTTTTAGTTGGAGGTGCTGTACGAGATCAATTATTACAACTTGAAGTGACAGATCGCGATTATGTCGTAGTCGCAGCCACCCCGGAAAAACTGTTACAACTAGGTTTTCAGCAAGTGGGTAAGGATTTTCCTGTTTTTCTCCATCCGCGGACGGGGGAAGAGTACGCCCTCGCGCGTACCGAGCGCAAGAAAGGCGCTGGTTATAAGGGATTTGAATGCTACGCCGGTCAAGATGTCACACTTGAAGAAGATTTAAAACGCCGGGATTTAACCATTAATGCCATTGCCCAATCGGAACAGGGAGAACTGATTGACCCCTTTAACGGTTTGCAGGATATTCAAACAAAAACGCTGCGTCATGTCTCTCCGGCATTCAGCGAAGATCCCTTGCGCGTCTTACGTGTCGCACGCTTCGCTGCCCGCTTTTACGATTTAGGCTTCAAAACGGCACCGGAAACGCTTGATCTGATGCGCTCCTTGAGCGCGAGTGGAGAATTAAACCACTTAACCGCGGAAAGAGTCTGGCTGGAAACGGCAAAAGCATTGCAGACCGATAACCCGCATATTTACTTTAAAATTTTACGCGATTGCGGCGCACTGAAGATTTTATTCCCCGAAATTGACGCCTTATTTGGTATTCCGGCACCGCCAAAATGGCATCCCGAAATTGATACAGGTATCCATACCCTGATGGTTGTGCGGCAGGCTGTGAAATTATCCGATTCCATTGCTTTTCGTTTTGCTTGTCTGGTGCACGACCTTGGTAAGGCGCTCACTCCCAAAGAGTTCTGGCCAAGCCACAAGGGTCACGGGCAACTGGGAGTGAGCGCTATCAACAGCCTCTGTACCCGCCTGAAAATCCCCAATGAATGTAGAGAGTTGGCATGTTTAGTCAGTGTGCATCATACGCTGGTCCATCATGCCTTCGAATTAAAGGCCGCAACCCTTGTCAAATTAATGGATCAAAACGATGCATGGCGGAAACCCCAACGGTTTTTACAAATGTTACAGTGCTGTGTTGCCGATGCCAAGGGTCGAACCGGTTTTGAAGATAGGGAGTATCCGAGTGCAGATTACATCTGGAAGGCTTTCCAATCTGCACAACGGGTTGATGTACAGAAGAGTATTAAGCAGGGGTTTAAAGGTGCAGAGATTAAGGCTGAGCTGCAACATGCCCGTATCCAAGTTATCGAAAAATATAAACAAAAGCATCTTATCTAATTTAATAGCCGGTTGTGCGCACAACCTAAAATGAGCAGTCAAAATGTCAAATTCACTTGCAGTCATACCGCTGAATCAGCTCGCCATTGCCTTTATTCCTGTGCTAGTGGTGATCATTATTTTATTTAAATGGTCATTGAACGGAAAACATGCTCTCTACGCTCTTGCGCGGATGTTAGTGCAACTATTGCTGGTTGGTTATTTTCTGAGTTACCTGTTTGCCAGTGCGGATGCCTGGATTGTTGGACTGATGCTGATTGTAATGGTGCTATTTTCCAGTTGGATAGCTTTAGGCAACATCAAGGAGCAGCGTTTACAATTACTAAAGTGGGCAATACTTTCAATCGCGTTCGGCGGTTGTTTTACTCTGTTTATCATTACGCGGGGGGTATTAAAACTACAACCATGGTATCAGGTACAAACGGTGATCCCGTTAGCGGGAATGATTTTTGCCAATTGTATGAATAGTGTCAGTCTTTGCGCAGAACGTTTTTATGCCGAGTTAGCAAGGGATGTTGACTATATCAAAGCAAGGAAAATCGCTTTTCAAGCCTCTATTATCCCGAATGTGAACGCCCTGCTGGCGGTTGGATTAGTCTCCCTGCCCGGTATGATGACCGGACAAATTTTATCTGGTACCTCGCCGTTTATTGCAGCAAGATACCAGATAGTGGTGATGTGCATGATATTTGCCTCAGCAGGCATTTCATCGGCATGTTTTTTAGTACTGAATAAAAAGAAGATAAAAAAATAGCAGGTCAATAACCTGCTAAAGATTGATAATAAAACTTTAAGTACAAGGTTTATACACCTGACAGCACATAAAACAGAAAGCATCCTAAAAGAAGACGGTAGATAACAAACGGCATCATCCCCACCCTATTAAGCAGTATGAGAAATGCGTGAATACATAAAATAGCGCTGA